>JBOFGF010000150.1:0-9628 GCA_051649005.1 Thermoguttaceae bacterium
CGAAAACGGTTAGATAACAAAAACCGTCAATACGCTCCCTGTGGTCGCTCCTTTCCGGCTCCTATTTTGTCAATTTCAGCAAAATAGAAAACTTGTTATCGGACTGGGGGTTCGCCAAACGAACCCGCCAAACATTGAACAGATACGAAAAAGTCAATATAAAAATAAAAAAATTTTTTGTGCAGATGGGAGTATGAAACTTCCTAAAAATGTCAATTTGTGTTAGTATGAAGATGCAGATTGTTTATTTTCATAAAAATTTTCTCCCACGATGCTGTGACGATTCGTTATTTTATTCCGCGTTTCATTTTATTGATCTGTCTCGCACTCGCTTCTTGGTTCGTTCGTGATGAATTGGTGCGTTGTTTTTTGCCGCTGCTCATTGCAAGCAAATCAAATTTGTCGATGCAGATCGGTCTCGTGCAGACCAATATTCTGCGCGGGCATCTCATTTTGAATGATGTTGTAATGACCGATCCCCAAAAGAATGGCAATAAAATTGCGCAATTCGACAAAATCATTTTGTGTGCTGAAAATCGTGACATTCTTCTTCGTTATTTACATTTTCAGAATCTCGAAATTGATGGAATCAGTATAGTTATCGACGAGCAAGATGAAAATGGACTCATCAAACATCCATTTTGGAACACAGTCCAATTAGGAAACACGCAGCCGATTTTTGCCGGTGATTTGGCCACTATTTTGTTACAAAAAGAGAATCCAGATCAAATATCGCAACAAATTCTACAAAAATTGCCGCAAAATCTGCTGCAAAACTTAGAAACGTCAAAATTGGTTGATGAATTAGATCGTCGCTGGCAACTCGATATTTCACAACTCGATCAAACAGCAAAAAAGATAAAAGGACGTTTGCAGTCATTACAGCAAGTCGTCGATGAGTCTAAACGAACGAACAATCATGCCATGTTGATTGACACTATTTTTCGTGAAATTGGACAAATGGAGGCGGATATCAAGTTGTTTCAAAGCACTCTCACTTCGCTGCAAATGAAATCCCAGCAAGATCATCAGTCGATTTTGAAAGCGATGCAGCAAGATCAAATAGTGGCCAAATCATTGGCACAAAAGTCGTTGTCGGCTCTTAGTAATCCTGTTCAGAGTCTGATAAATCAGGAAATGCAGAGTCGCGGCGAAGCTTTTTTGGGGACATGCGAACAAATGACGCAATTGATCGCCCCGCTCGAATCTCATTCATGGACAGACCTCGTTCAGACATTCTCGAAAATCAAGCTCCCAGAAAATCAGGCCGGAGAAATGATTCATTTAGCGCAAATTGATGCACGTCCTGAAATTTTGATCGATTCAACGAAAATGACCGGAACGATTTTCTTCGGAGAATCTCCTCTTTATTTTACTGGTCGCATTGAAAATTTTGCTTTTCCGATGCCACTCGGTCCGGCTCCAGTGAAATCTTTTTTCTGCTTTTCGAGTTTGGGGATTCCTGCTTTTTGTACATTAAATGAAAAATCTGAACAAGCTGGAAAAAGATCGCAGGAAGCAATTCCCATTTCCAATCTTGTCGAGCTGGGAACAATTCCTGAAATTTTCGTCGAGTGGGAAAGTGATCGACGTGGAAATGTGAACCAAGATCGATTTGTTTTTTCATGTCAGAGTTTGCAATTGCCAGAACGATTACTCGGAAATCCATCCAACTGGGCAATTCGTATTTCATCTAGTCCCGCATCATTTATTGGAGAACTACATGTCGATGACGATAAAATTCGATGCGATCTGACTTTGAAGCAGCAAAATGTTCAGCTCAAAATTGTTGCTCCGCCCGAAAAAAACCTGGAACAATTTGTTGCAACATTGCAACATTCACTCGATTCGATTGCATCGCTGGAAATAAAAATGACTATTTTGGGAAATCGTATTTTGCAAAATTCCAAAATCAATGAATTTGGAATCGCCGCCAAAAATGAAAACCGATTGCATGACTACAAACTTCAGTATTCAATTTCTTCCAATTTAGACACCACATTCGTAAATTTTGCCGAATCATTACCACAATCGCTTTTAGATTCTTTGACGCAAAGTCAAAATGAGCAAATTCGCAGCGAAGCCAATCGCGGAATCATGATGCTTAATTCAATGTTACAAGAACGTCTTGCTCCGATGGCCACTGAATTGACTGGCGAGCGAAATCTTTGGGAGCAGTTATTGCAGCAACAAAATCTGGGCCAAATTTCTGACAAATTACCTATTTCAATTGATCCGAAAATGGGTTCCAAAATCGAGGAACAAATTCAGCACGGAGTTGATAAACTCCAAGAAAAACTTCCTGGAATTCTCGATCAACTTCGAGGACGTTGATCAGATGTCTTTTCATTTTGGGCACCTTTGTTTATTCACCGATTGCCAAAAAGAAAACACAAAAACCGCGTAAATTACGGAGCCTGTGTTTTTGGAAAATGAATTATTAGATTTGCGCGAATTATTAGAGATGCCCTTTTGTCCATCGTGGTCTCTTACCAATACCAATCCATCAAAGTGAAAGATGCTGCAAAAAATTTGTGATGCAAGTTTGAAAATCGCTCGTTATTCTATTGAATAGATTTCTTTCTGGTGTATGATTAATTTTGTGTGGGAGAAAGAGGAAAAATATCACCGCAAATCGCGGAATTTTTTCTTGGGTCTGCTTTTTTCAGAAGGATTTTTTTCCAGCAGATTAAATGCTGTGACCTGTTTTCATCTCATACGCAGCAAGACAGTGTGTCTGCTGCCAATGTAAAAGTCTATTTTTCGATTTAAGAATTTTTCGATGTAAGAATTTTTCGGCGGGCGGATGATTCGGAAGAACGAATTATGCTCAATAATAACCGAAAAATCAACACAAATTTACGGTAAATGGGAAAATAGACAGATACGAATCAAACTTTTTTCACTTTTTAGGAGAACAAACTATGACCATGAAAGATTGTGGATGCCATTCAACCAGTTCAAAAGAAAAAGAAACCAGCACCGACAAAAAAGATCACAAAAGTGATCAGAAATCGACCCACCACTCAAGTGAGCCGTGCCAAAAATCCGCAGGTGAATCGACAAAATCCACTTGTCAGTAATCCCCACTAATTTTGGGTCGAAAGCCGTTCGGCATTATTAATTCGTCGGACGGCTTCATTTTTCTTTCCAAAAACCGAAGTTCGCCGAAAAATCGAAGTTCGCCCATGTACAAAGGGCGCAACAAAATTTTACTGCCCCTTCTGTCTGTCCCCCTTGTCGAGACCGACTCTCCTAGTTAGAATGATAGTTGGATTCCGGCTTCGTCCTCAATTTCATCCTTTTCATGTTACTCTGCTTCTGTGGTGCGAAGCCTGCGTCCGCATAAATACACGGCAATTAGCATTTGACTTAATACTTTCGTGATCACGAAGAATCTTGTTGTAATGAAAAAGCGACATTTTGTGAGTGGCGACAGTATAAAATAAACCGCGAAAAAAATAAAATAAACTGCGAAAAAGGTGTATTCGATATTCAGGTCAGGACGAACAATATAAAAGGATTCAACATGATTGCTTCGGTTTCAGAAAGTACCCCCAAACAAATTCTCTTGACAGATACCACGTTTGGTCCCAAAGAAGTTGCCGAACTGGGGCGGTCCATCCGCGATTCGGTAAATGTACCTTCATTATTCGAATCACTTTCGGATGCGGTGCGCGATCTCGAAGCAAAAGACTTACGAGATGAGTTGTCGCCATCAGATCGAGTTCGTCTCGGAATTGGTTATTATATTTCAGGGCAATTTGAAAAGGCGTGCGAAATACTGAAAAAAAGTGATGGCGGTGCGCTTTCGCTCTTTTATTTGGCGAAATCTCAATTTGGACTGCGTCAATATACCGATGCAATAAAAAATTACGAACTTGCACAAAAGTCAGGATATAATAGTGACGACTGCACTATTGGACTCGCAGAGGTCTATTGTGAAATAGGTGACATCGAAAAAAGTTTGGCCGCACTCGACAAAATTTCGGGCGCGACAGAGCAAACCGCCGAATACTTGTCACTGCGTGGTGCCACAATTGCTAAAATTGGTGACAATCCAGATGAGGCAATTGCTCTTTTCAAACGAGCCATCAGTGTCGATAAAAATCATCCTGGTGCGCTTTTCGGACTCGCCCTCGAATCAGAGCGACGTGGAAACGACCGAGATGCCGTCGATTTGTATGTCCGTGCTGCCAAAGGTTTTCCCACTCATGTCGGCGTACTTTTCAATCTTGGCGTACTTTATGAAGATTTGGAACAATACGAACGTGCTGTCGAATGTTATCAGCGAATACTGTCGGTTTATCCAGATCACAAAAAAGCTCGTCTCTTTTTGAAGGATGCCAAAGCATCCAGTGAAATGCACATCGACGAAGAAGCACAAAGACGGAAAGATCGCATTGGACAAATTCTTAACTTGCCCGTTTCCGATTTCGAGTTGTCTGTTCGCAGTCGAAATTGTCTCCGAAGTATGGGAATTATGTCGCTCGGAGACCTTTGCAAACACTCAGAACCTGAACTGCTGGCGAGTAAAAATTTTGGCGAAACGAGTCTTATCGAAATTCGTGAAATGTTGTCTCTGAAAGGACTGCAACTCGGACAGTTTTCAGGCGAAAAACCGTCGCCTGAGCCAGTCGAGATCGAAACACTCAGTCCTGATGAGCAGGCCGTTTTACAACGTCCTATTATCGATCTGAATCTCTCGGTGCGAGCAAGAAAATGTATGACTCGCTTGAACATTCAGACTATTGGTGACTTGGTTCGACATACACAGGACGAATTGCTCGAATGCAAAAATTTTGGTGTCACCAGCTTAAAAGAAATTCGAGAACGACTTACTGTATTCGATATCAAGTTGCGCGGAGAATAAACTATGCCCGACCAACCAGGCGCATCTGCTGCGAATTCACCCAGTCGCGGTGTCGACAGAATGCTCGTTCGTCTCGAACATCTTGATAAATTGTTGAACTTGGCTGGTGAGGTCATCATCACCAGTTCGACATTGCATGAGTTGCAGCGTGATATGGTCGATGCGTTCACTCATAAAAAACCGATGAGTGACAACGATTTGCAGATTATCAAGTCCGCCGACGAAACATCTGCACGAATCAGTCAAGACTTGCACGATCTTGTCATGGCTATTCGAATGGTTGAAATTGGTGAGACATTCAAACTATTTCGTCGCCCCATTCGTGATCTCGCACGGACACTCAAAAAAGAAATCGAGCTGAAACTAGAAGGTGAGAAGGTTCTCGTTGACAAAGCACTTGCCGAACGTCTTGTCGAACCACTCCTGCACATGCTTCGAAATGCCGCCGATCATGGACTAGAAGCACCGATTGCCAGAATACACGCAGGCAAAGAGGAGAAAGGTGTAATTCTACTAAAAGCAATCGAACACGAAAACGAGATGGAACTGATCGTCTCGGACGATGGACGCGGTATTGACGAACAGAAAATCTTTGAACGTGCCAGATATCTCGGATTAATCAAGGAAAATGAAAACCCTGATTTATTGCATGTTTTGAGTATGTCTGGCTTTTCCACGAAAGAGCAGGCGACCAATACATCAGGTCGTGGGGTCGGACTCGATTTGGTTCAGACGATGGTCAGCGAGTTTAATGGATCAATCGAATTGGAAAACAAGCACGGCGAAGGTGCGACTTTCCATTTGCACATTCCGAAACTAAAAGCGGTCAATATCATTGATGCGTTGATTGTTCGATGCAGTAATACATTGTATGCGCTTTCAATCGAAAAGGTAATTAGCCTTCTCGGTTTGAATCCTGATGTCATTCAGGCTTCAATGGACCGCGAACGTTTTATCAAATATCTCGGAGAGCCACTGCCGCTCTTTGATTTATCAGAACTGCTCGGCGGTGGAATGTCGTCGCAAAACAATCCCGAAATTGTGCCGATTGTCATAATTGAAGGGAAAAAAGATCGCATCGCGTGTGTTGTTTCGGAATTTCTCGCACCTGCAAAGTTGGTGAATGTTCCGCTTGTAACAGAAATGTTTGATCGATCCGCCTCCGGCATCGCCGGCACATGTGTCATTAGTGGTGGACGCGTCGGAATCACCGTCGATATCGATGAAGTTGTTGCAATAGCAACAGGCGAACCTCTTGCTGAAACAGAGGGACATACTGATGCTTCGTCATTTTCAAAAGACTCTGTTTCAAGCCAATTGACTGACACATCTGAGCGCAAACAAGATGGTTCTTCTGGCTCTGGCATGATGATCAGCTCGCTTCCTGAATCTACCACTGTGCGGCACTCACAGGAAGAACTAATTGCAAAATCAAAACTTTCGATGCAGAGGGACCGAATCGCAAATCGCCTCGAAGATTCGAGTCAAAAAGATTTGAATGATGCCGATGTTTCCGATTTGTTGACCGAATTGTCGCGTGGATTGATGGAACTTCAAGACACTTTATTAACTCTTGAAAGTGATAATTCTCCTGATTTGCTGAAAGATGCGTTTCGGCGATTGCACGCTGCAAAAGGCAATTTCACCATGCTCGGAGTCGAAGTGTCTGCTCGACTGGCACACGAAATTGAGACCATTCTCGATTTCGTGCGAAAAGGTCAAATTGCGATGTCGCAAGAACTGATGGACATTTTACTAGATGGAGTTGCCGAATTGAATATGGCGACGCAAATTCTTCCACGAGAATTTCCGTCCGAAAATCATGTTCTTCTTGGACGAATTGAAGCCATTCGCCAATCGCTCCAAAAATCCGACACAATTACTGATCCCGATTTGTTGCTCGGAACTTCATTTTGTTTGATGCCAATAGTCGAGCTGCAACTCCTAAGTGCTCTGAAACAGGGCGAACAAGCTTATGAGACATTCATTCGGTTTACTCCAAGTAGACAGGCTTCGTTCTTGGTCGCTTATTTGACGCTGCGAAAACTCAGCTTTCACGGCACGATTCTTTCGACACTTCCGTCTCTTGACGACATTGAAGACGGAAACTGTGGACTGGCAATCAAAGTCCTCTGGTCTTCCCCACTCACTCCAGAAGGACTCAAAGAAGGAATTGATAAATGGGCAAATCTGTTTAACATTGCCGAACATCACAGTATTCCGACGACCGTGTTCCGATATGACACTAATGCCGAAATATAGGACTTCTGGCCGAAAGAAAAATACCCAAAATGGAACACGTTTTGATGGTTTGCATTTCGACCCCGAATCGGGGAGATACAAAATATCCCATCAATAACAAAAAATGCAAGTACAAAACTTATTTCTGAAAGCATTGTCACTCTTTAATTGAAATTTATTATGAAAAAAAAATGTGTATTAGCATATTCGGGCGGTCTCGACACCTCTGTAATACTGGGCTGGTTAATGGATCAGGGATATGACGTTCATGCGGTTTATGTCGATCTCGGACAGCCATGTGAAGACCGAGAAGCCATTTTGGACAAGGCGAAAAAGATCGGGGCCGCATCTGCTCGAATCGTCGATGTGCAAAATGAGATGTGTCGTGATTTCGCATTTCCAGTCATGCAATTTCAAGCTAAATATGAAGGAATTTACCTTCTCGGAACATCAATAGCCAGACCAATCATCTCGAAAGCATGTCTCGAAGTGGCCAAAGAAGTCGGTGCAAATGCGTATGCACACGGAGCGACCGGAAAGGGAAATGACCAGTGCCGTTTTCAACTTGCAGCCGAAGCTCTTGATCCAGGCATCGAAATCATAGCTCCTTGGAGAATCGCCGCTTTTCGAAAATCGTTTCCTGGGCGGACGGAGATGATTCAGTACTGTGCGGAGAAAAAAATTCCGGTGAAAGCATCCCTTCAAAAACCTTATAGCAGCGACGAAAACTGTCTGCACATCAGTTATGAAGCGGGAATTTTGGAAAAATTGGATGTTTGTGGCATCGAATCGGTAGATTTTGGCATGTGTGTCACTCCGATGAAGGCTCCTGACAAAATCGAGAGAGTGACGATTTCCTTCAAAAGCGGTGTTCCAGTTGCCGTAAATGGAAAGCCAAAAGATGCAGTCGGGATTGTCAAAGAATTGAACAACATTGGTGGACGAAATGGAATCGGCTTGGTTGACATGGTGGAAAACCGTTTTGTGGGAATGAAAAGTCGTGGTGTTTATGAAGCACCTGGAATGGCTATTTTGTATGACGCACACCGATATATTGAACAACTGACGATGGACCGCGATTTGATGCACCTGCGGGACCGACTTGCGCCGGAAGTTGCCGAAATGGTCTATTATGGATTTTGGTATCACGCCAAAATGGACGCACTTTTGTCATTTATCAAAACGGCACAGGAACCGATCAGCGGCGAAGTCATACTGAATTTGTACAAAGGGAACATTGTCGTCGCAGACAGACGCAGTGAAAATAATTTATACGACGAAGGAATTGCCACAATGGAAGGCGGCGATGCGTATAATCAAGATGATGCGACAGGTTTTTTGCGAATCCAGGGACTTCCGAGTCGAGTACAAAGTCGTGTTCGTCCGCGCAGATGATATATGTTGTCTTGAATTGTGAGCTTCGGCGTGGTATAATGGGCCGCTTTGTGTTTCATTTGCCCATTTTTTCATTTTGAATTTGATTATGTATGACGTAATTGTGATTGGTTCCGGTCTTGCTGGAATGACTGCTGCCAATATATTGGGACGATCAGGACACCGCGTTTTGCTTCTCGAACAGCATTTTCAACTCGGTGGACTGGCAACGACTTTTCGCCGCAAAGACCGCATTATTTTTGATGTATCTTTGCATGGATTTCCTGTCGGCATGATAAAAAGTTGCCGCCGATATTGGTCTCAGGAAATCGCCGACAAAATTGTGCAGCTTCCACATATCAAATTTGATAATCCACAATTTTCAATCGAAACAACATTTGATCGAGACGATTTCACTCGTCTTTTGGTTGAACAATTTCGAATTGCTAAGGAAAATGTCGTCGCATTTTTTGATAAAGCGAGAAACATGTCTCATTATGACGATCAATCGTTCACTGCGCGGCAACTTTTCGACGAATTTTTTCCAGGTCGCAGTGATGTGGTGCGATTGCTCATGGAACCAATTACTTATGCAAATGGTTCGACTTTGGATGATCCGGCACTGACTTATGGAATCGTCTTTTCCAATTTCATGTCGAAGGGCGTTTTCACTTTTCAGGGAGGAACCGATGCTCTGATCGACATGATGACCGCCGAACTCCTGAAAAATGGCGTGAAAATTGAGAAAAGTGCCGCCGCCCGAAAAATCGTCATCGAAAAAAATCGCGTCGCAGCTGTGATGGTGCGAAAAAAAGATGGCACTGAAGAAACAATTCCCGCCAAAGTTGTGCTCTCGAACGCCAACTTGAAAGGCACAATTTTCGATCTCGTCGGAAAAGAACAATTTGATGCCGATTTCGTTGATGAAGCAAATGCTGTGCGTCTCAACAATTCGAGTACACAGGTCTATATTGCATTAAAATCAGGATTTCAAATCGACGAAAAACAATGCGGAGACCTCCTGTTCACTTCGACCGCTCCTGAATTTCGTTCAGAGCGTCTCCTCGACAAAAAAATTACAAGTCGCACTTTTTCCTTTTACTATCCGAAAACACGCCCCGGAACAAGCCGCTCTTATGT
>JBOFGF010000151.1:0-2134 GCA_051649005.1 Thermoguttaceae bacterium
GCGTATTGACGGTCCAAAAGAGGTGAGATTGCTCAATATAGGATGAGTTTAACGCTCAATACCGTCAATACGGTCGAGTACGACCTCCTTTCCGGCTACTGTTTTTATCACTTTTCATTAAAATCGTGAAACTTGTTAGCAGATTGTGGGAGAACTGCAGTCTGCTAACAAGTTTAGTTTTGCGAAAACGGTTTGTACAACAGCAAATACCGTTATTTCGACGAGTACGCCGTCATTTGGGCTGCTATGAAAATTTATAGATCAATTTTTTAGAAGTTGAGGGATTGTAAATTTGGTGAAAAATGGCATAATCTGCCACGTCAGAGGAACCGAGATGGAAATTGGGAGTGGAACAGAGAGTAAGATTCTAAGTGATATTGATAAGTAAAGAGTAAAACAGACAGCAAAAAAATCGTTTTTTGAAAGGAAGTGGGACACGATGTCTCCGAACATTGTTCTTATTGATTATGGCGCAGGCAATCCACACAGTGTCCAGCATGGACTTGCCGAGCTTGGTTTTTCTTCGGTTATTTCACGCGATGTTGATGTGATTCGTGGGGCAAGTCACTTGATTTTTCCAGGTGTCGGAGCGGCGGCATCGGCAATGAATCATTTGCGAGAATATCGACTCATCGACATCATTGACGAAGTGACCAAACGAGGCACGCCATTTCTTGGAATATGTCTCGGAATGCAGATGCTGTTCGATAATTCAGATGAAGATCATGGAACAAAAATGCTCGGTCTCCTCCCTGGACGCGTCTGTCAATTTGAACCCAAACAATCTTGTTACAAAGTGCCTCATATTGGATGGAATCGAGTTGTTCCCCAATTTGCACATCCACTCTTTGTAGGATTAGATGAAAATGGGACAGACTTCTATTTTGTTCATAGTTATTATGTTAATCCTGCAAATAAAAACGATGTTGCTGGAGTGACTGATTATGCCGAAGTAACATTTGCATCGGTCGCTGCTCGAAAAAACATCATCGCCGTCCAATTTCATCCAGAAAAATCGGGCGATGCCGGTTTGCAATTGTTGCATAATTTTGTGAACTGGAATGGCCATTTTGAAGCATCCGAAAATCAACAACATGGTGCGTCTGATTACACTGCATCTGAATGTATGGCGGAGAATTTTTCAGAAAACAATAAAAATCGCACTATTTTTGTTTCCAAAATTCGTTCCGGTCTGAAATATCGAGTCATCCCATGTTTGGACGTGATTGATAAACGAGTAACAAAAGGGGTTTGTTTTCAAGACAACATTGACTGCGGCGACCCGGCGGAGTTGGCCCATAAATACTATCTGGATGGGGCCGACGAACTTGTCGTGTATGACATCACAGCTTCGCCACAAAGACGTTCCATCGATATTGATATGGTGAGAGAAGTTGCCAGAGTGATTCATATTCCTTTTGCCGTCGGCGGGGGAATTGCATCACTGTCAGATATGTACAATGTTTTGGATGCCGGAGCGGAAAAAGTCTCAATTAACTCATTGGCAGTTCAACATCCTGAAATTATTTCAGATGGTGCCCGCATTTTTGGAAGACAATGTATTGTTCTTGGTCTCGATCCGGTTTCGCATTGTGATAAATCGCAATTTCCATGCGGATATGAAGTAACGACGCACGGTTTCAGAAACAGGACTGGCCGAGATGCGGTTCAGTGGGCGCAGGAGTGCGAATCTCGTGGAGTGGGCGAAATAGTTGTCAATTCCGTTGATCGAGATGGCATGTGTTCGGGGTTTGAATTAGACATCACCGAGAAAATTGCATCGGCTGTTTCGATTCCAGTGATCGCCTCGGGCGGCGCAGGAAAACCGGCGCATTTTGTCGAATTATTTCAAAAAACAGTAGCAAGTGCCGCGATTGTTGCTGGAATGTTACATCGCGGCGAATCGTCGCTTTCTGAAATAAAACAAGCTATGCAAGAAAATGGACTTCTTGTTCGTCGCTAAATAATGCCGAATAATCTCAGAAAAAATACAAAAAATCTTTCGACATGCCAACAATTTCAGTCTGCTAACAAGTTTTCACCACAGAGACACAGAGTTCACAGAGTGTCTTGTATTCTCCGTGTTCTCCGTGCCCTCTGTGGTAAAAAATTCCGAAGTTCACAAAACTTGTTA
>JBOFGF010000152.1:0-6197 GCA_051649005.1 Thermoguttaceae bacterium
GTCGTACTCGACCGTATTGACGGTATTGAGCGTTAAACTCATCCTATATTGAGCAATCTCACCTCTTTTGGACCGTCAATACGCTGCGCTCCTTTCCGGCTTTTGTTGTGAAATCCCATGCCAAACCATTTTCGTGAAACTTGTTATCAGACCGCGGCAAGAAGTACAAACAAGCCGCCCCCTGTTGACACAATTCCCAAATAATGTAAGATGGGAATCCGTGTCTTTACAAAGGTGTTTTGTGACGCTTTTCGGAGCTTTTTAACGTCATATAGAAGAAAATTTAGCGGAATTATGCCGACAATCAATCAATTGGTTCGCAAAAATCGTAAACAGCAGGTCTACAAAAGCAAATCGGTCGTTCTCGACAAATGTTCGCAAAAACGAGGCGTTTGTCTCCTCGTCCGAACAATGGCTCCGAAGAAGCCGAATTCTGCACTGCGAAAGATCACTCGTGTTCGCCTGTCAAACGGAAAAGAAGTTACTGTCTATATTCCAGGCGAAGGCCACTCTCTCCAAGAACACTCCATTGTTTTGGTTCGCGGTGGTCGTGTCCGTGACTTGCCGGGTGTGAGATACCAAGTTATTCGTGGAACACTCGACTCCACTGGCGTTGATGGGCGACGACAAGCTCGAAGTCGATATGGAGCCAAAAAGGTCCAGAAAAACGCACCGAAAAAGAAAAAATAGTTCATCGTTCAGATGTAAATTCTGATACAACATAAAAAACAAAAGATAGATAGAAATAGCAAATTATGTCATTTTGAATTCCAACATTTTGAGTTGATTTTGCTCTTTTTCTTCCTTTTCTTTGCTCCGTTTTCATTTGCATTATCAAATCCAATCACTTTAACTTGTCACTGTCACAAAAATGGGTCGTATTACAGCAAGTCGCAAACAATTAAAACCTGATCCCGTTTACCATTCACTTATTGCGAGCAAATTTGTCAATTGTCTCATGTGGGATGGTAAAAAAACAGCCGCACAGGGTGTTTTTTATGGCGCATTGGATATTGTCAAGGAAAAAATTCAGGACAAAACGCCAATTGAGGTCTTTCATCAAGCCATCGACAATGTGAAGCCGATCACCGAGGTTCGTTCAAAACGAGTCGGTGGTGCTTCGTATCAAGTCCCGATGCAAGTCCAGAAAAATCGACAGCAATCTCTTGCTATTCGTTGGTTGCTCTTGGCCGTCCGAGACAAAAAAGGACAGCCAACTCATGAAAAACTCGCCACCGAAATTATCAATGCGTATAACAGAGAAGGCACTGCGATTACAAAGAGAGAAAATGTCCATCGAATGGCAGAAGCAAACAAAGCATTCGCTCACTTTGCATGGTAATAAGCTCTTGGTGATAAGCTGTTCTTGTTAGTGGCGGGGTTTGTCCCCGCTATTTCATCTTTGTAAAATTGTCAAAGATTTTTTTGCCAAGACAATTTTCGTAAGTTTTACAAGCTCTCGTTGAAAGTGGTTGTTTTGCAAACGCAAACAAATTTTTCAATCCTGCCACGACTTCGACCTGCCGAGACAAAGACGACGTTTTGCCCCAGTTTATACTGCAAAAGTGCGTGCATTATCAGTGCGTACTTTTATTTCTCGATAGAATGGTTATCTGGCAGCTGTTTTGGTGATGTATCACTGGAAGTGGCATTGACGTTCCAAACCGGGGGCGTTTTCTTATTTTGAGCGGAAAGCCACAAAAGAGCGGCGTTCGGCACCGAATCATGCCCGCCATCAAAAATTGTCAGACGGGTCTTTCCTGAAATTCGGCGAAATAATACCTCCTTTTTTTCATAAAGAGGATCAGCCACCTTTTCTTGCTCTAATTCGGGTGGAACACTCCGCTCTTTGACAAAAAATTCTATTTGTTCGGGAGTGATTTGCTTGTCAGGCGAAGCCACAATATTGAACGCTTTGATTGTGTGACTAACCGGAACACTGCCAATATGACCATCATGAATCCCATGATTCAAATCGAGCGGCACATCTTTTGCCAAATGAATCCATGTATTTGAGGAACGATGTCGATACTGCTCATCAACATCGGGACTACTTCCGGGAACTCCGCCGCAGGCTGCTTCAATATTTTTCGCATAATGAGAATTTTTGGCTTTTGATTCACGTTGCCAATCAACCAAGTCAGTGATTCCGCACCATGCTGAAACACCCGCCCAGATTTCAGGATGACGACCGGCCAGTAACATTGCCGCATATCCGCCGCCAGAACCTCCAATTAAATAAATGCGGTCCGTCTCGATATTTGCTTTTCTTTTAGCATAATCAACAGCAGCGACAATATCGGCGACAGCCAAATCAGAGCCGCACGCATTTGGATTGGTGTTTGGCCCACGAAAATTAGGGGCGATCATCGCCCACTTATTTTTGATGCACCAACTCGTCCGCGCCCCAGCATCCTGTTGATAATCGCCCCCCCAAGTATGGAGTGAAACGAGGAGCGGAACAGGTTTATCTTGATTGGGTGAATAAAAAACGGCTGGCTGATAACTATCATCAATTGGTGAATGATATTGGACTGTCTGCATGACTTTCGGCCACTTATCTGGGGCGGGAGCAGTTGTTTCTTGTGCCGGATTCGGAGATGCAGATGTGATCAAAGCAAGGAAAATTGCAGTAATGTACGTTTTCATAGGAATAATTGTGTTTGGATGTTTTAGAATCCCTGCTTTCATAGCTGGTATCTGTTCGTCGGCGGTTTTGTTAGGCGAGCCGCCGGCGTAAGTCGGCGGTTGTTAGTTGGCGGGTTTTGTTCGCCAGCGGTTTTGTTGACCATCGGTGTTCGTTTCCAGCACCGGCGGTGTTCCATGTTCCCGAACGCCGTCGGCGTTCAAGAATGGTAGAAACGAATTGCCCAAAAACGCACAACACAACACCTGCGGGATTCGGAATTGCCATTTCAGGGCAATCACATTATAACAGTATTTATGGAAAAAACACACAATCACCGTGAACAATTGCGAAAAATCAAACGCCTCTGATTTACTTGCTTTTTTTGTACGAAAGTATAGAATGTGGTCATCACATGGGAGCGAAGTCCGTTTTGATATTCAAACATATAAGGAACAATTATTATGGAATATAAGATCGCATTTGGACGCGGACACATTCATGTCAATTTACCTGAAAAAAACGTGGTCAAAGTTTTCGGGATTCCCAACTCGTCCCCTCTGCAAGAACCGGAAAACGTGGTGCGAGAGTTGCTCGAACATCCGATTCAGTCTCCGCCTCTGCGCATTTTGGCAGAAGGCAAACAATCGGCGTGCATTGTTGTCAGTGACATAACTCGCCCTGTTCCGAATCCCATTCTTTTGCATCCCATTTTGAAAGTGTTATCTGAATCAGGAATTGTCGATTCAAACATTCTCATTCTTGTTGCGACTGGACTGCATCGTGCCAGCACACCACAAGAAAAAAAGGAAATGTTCGGAGAAGAAATTATAACTAAATATCGAATTGAAGACCACGATGCCAGAAATCGAGAAGAACACGATTATTTGGGAGAATCTAAAAATGGTGTTCCCATTTGGATTGATCGCCGTTATCTCGAAGCCGATTTGAAAATTTTGACCGGTTTAATCGAGCCTCATTTCATGGCAGGATTCAGCGGTGGTCGAAAGTCGATTTGTCCAGGACTCGCGGCCTCCGAAACAATTGCCGTCTGGCACTCCCCACGATTTTTAGAACACGAAAATGCAAAATTCGGATGCGTTGATGGAAATCCAGTCCACGCTGAACAAATGGAAATTGCTCGAAAAGCAGGATGCGATTTCATCGTGAATGTCGTCATTGATCCACTCCGACGGATTTTGAATGTCGTCACCGGAAACATGGAAGCCGCACATGAAAATGGAGTGCAATTTGCACGAAAACATGGCACGGATTCTATCAATGAACCAGTCGATGTTGTTGTAACAAGTGCGGCTGGATATCCTCTCGATAAAACCTGGTATCAATCCGTCAAAGGTGTTTTGGCGGCTCTGGATATTTTGAAACCGAATGGAACTATCATTCTAATATCATCGTGCGACGAAGGTCTGGGAAGTAAAGAATTTGAAACAATCGCTGAAAAATTTGCGACAATTGACGAATTTATGACCGCCATTTTGTCTGATTCCTTTTTCATCGTGAATCAGTGGCAGCTCGAAGAACTTGCCAAAGCACTCAAAAAAGGAAAAGTGAAAGTTTTTACCACCGGAGTCCCACATGAAACTCTGCGAAAATACTATGTCGAACCAATTTCGGATATTGAATCAGCAATTCAAACTGCTTTTCACGAATATGGTGAAAATATGACTATCGCCATCTTGCCGGATGGCCCATATATTCTTGCGACATTGGAAACAGGAAAAAATTAGGTATTCGTACTTTTATCAGGCGATGCCGAGTGTCGTTTGCAAACGGCGAAAATCTTGTACAAACTCCATTCGTGTTGTGTGAATATGTTCGGCTTCTGTTAAAAAACGAAGTGACTCACAGCAAAAAATCCCATTCCGCTCCAAAATCGACTGAAAAATTGAGAGATTTTGTGAATATGCAATTAGCGTTTTGTGTTCGTCGAACTGAATTTCAAGCGGAATTGAGGGATTTAAGACGGCAATACCAAAACAACCATCATTCATAATAAGTTCCTCAAAATCATAAAGATAGCTTTTCAACACGGGCAGATCAATCTCCTCGCGGCAGAAATCGAGGTGCCCATCGCTTTTGCGTGTGTGGCTCGTTTCGATAACGACATCGACGACATCACCAATCGGATCGAGTAAATCGAGAAAAGTATCGAAAAGACGTTCACGCGAAATTGATGCAAGCAATACCGGAAAAGTTCTTTTGGATACATTATCACGATAAACATCGTGTCGATAACCTTGCTCGGGAACAATTTGTAAATCCATTGATGGTCGCACGGCCTCCGTCAATTCAAAATTGCCATATCGACACACCGTCAAATGCGATTCAAATTCCATTGTGGAAATGTGATCCGATTCGGCTGCCTCCGAATTGAAAGCTCTTGTATTTAATACGTTCCGGTAAAACCGTTTGAGAAATCCCATGTTATGATAACAAAAAACAACAAAAAGAAAATGAATGATAAATGACACACTACCTGCAAGTCCGATAACAAGTTTTCTATTTTGCTGAAATTGACAAAATAGGAGCCGGAAAGGAGCGACCAAAGGGAGCGTATTGACGGTTTTTGTTATCGAACCGTTTTCGCAAAACTAAACTTGTTAGTGGACTGACACTGCCTGCAAGTACAATTTAGATTATTCTTGAAAGAAAAAATAAAAAAGATGTGATTTTTTCCTATTTTTACAAAATTGCTCTGGTAAAAAAATGTCATTATCGTTAGTATCAACAAAATCATCCCTTTCTAAGGATTTTTATTAAAAAGGAGAGTCGAGTTAGTCGATTTATCTGATCAGGGGCTGAAAGAATCTCAGGAAGAATTTCAGAATGAGAAACAAAATCAACGAGAGACAAAAATGACAAATATAAAAGAGATAGACGGAGTGCTGAAATCAGTAAAACAGGCCGCTGCTCAGTTTGGTTGTCGCAGCGACGGAGCGATTGGTCAACAAATTTTGCTTTTAGGCGACTCTTTTTATGGATACAGATTTACCTCGCGTGAATTCACAGCCGTCTGGTCGGCGGCGGACCAAGTTTTGAAATTATTTGATGTTAATGGCAAGAACATTGGGAGTTCGATTTTGGTCGCACCGGTCGAATCGGTGATTGATTATGGAAGTTCGCTTCGTCTTCCGGCGATGGCATCGTCTCGCAAAGCGGCGTGAGTGATTTTTTCACAGTATGTAGTGGAGCCTATTGCCAAATAAAAATTGCGTGATAGAATTTGGGACTCGTTGGGTAGATCGGGGCGTGGCGCAGCCTGGCTAGCGCGCCTGCTTTGGGAGCAGGAAGTCGCAGGTTCGAATCCTGTCGCCCCGACTTTATAAAAAGCCTTGAAAATGGTAGCATTTTCAAGGCTTTTCTTGTTTTAAGAGCATTTTAATAATTATTACACACGATTATTGATTACACACGATTGTTGCACGCAATTCATTTGTGTAGTACGAGTATGTTTGTCGTTTCCTCAACCTCGTAGAGGTTGCAGAATGGTAGTAGAAGAAACGAATAATCCCGTCCCCGAATGCCGTCGGCATTCAATAATGGTAGCCCC
>JBOFGF010000153.1:0-6328 GCA_051649005.1 Thermoguttaceae bacterium
AAGTGGTCAACCGTATCATGCCTGATGGTTTCCATGCCTATCACGTCCAAACGGACCGTAAAAATTTTCCAAAAATCGTCCTTTTTTCCTTGAACCCCTTGACAATAACATAGTAACTACCATTATTGAATCCCGACGGGATTGTTGTATTTTTTGCGACACGTTCCCCCGTGTTTCGGCGAGTACGCCTCACACGGGGCTACCATTATTGAATCCCGACGGGATTCGGGTCCAACAAACCCGCCGACTTACGCCGGCGGGATTCGGGGACGGGATTTTTCGTAATTGTGGTGTACATAAATTGTTAAACTTGTTAGCGGACAGGTTTTCCGCGCGCAAAAAAATTTATTTTCTCTTGCTATTTTCAATTATTCGTTTATAATGCGAACCGTGATCTTTCGTAAATGCGGCTGCTGTGCCATAAAAACAACACGCCTCTACGAAACGCGACTAAACATGACAACTTTTTTCACAAAGGAACTTGTAAATGAAAACGAATTTTATCGCAAAACTCCTCCAAAATGTTAAAATGGGGGGGGGGGGCAATTTGGGCCACGAACTCCGTTCGCGGGCCTTTGCAAATCGTCGCCGTTTTTTTGCGGCTTTTACTCTCGTTGAGCTTCTGGTCGTCATTGCCATCATCGGCGTTTTGATCGCCCTTCTTTTGCCTGCCGTTCAAGCTGCACGAGAAGCCGCACGAAGAATGCAGTGCAGTAATCATCTCAAACAACTCGGACTCGCCGTCCACACGTTTTCGGATGCAAATCAGGCATTGCCACCCGCCCATCTTGGATATGCAAAGCCATCCCTATTTATCTTATTGTTCCCTTTTATCGAGCAACAAGCTCAGTACGATAAATTAGCGTCTTTGTCACCACGAAACACTGTCGATGCCAACCTGAGAAACTGGTTTCAGGGTGCCACGAAGGCGGTCAACGGTGTCACTCGTACCCAAGCTGATAAAGATTCGATTGCTTCCATTTCTGGTATGCGTTGTCCGACCCGCCGCTCGGGAGTGGCATACGCAAATGCCTTTAGTAACCTTGCTGATGCTAATGCTACTGCGAATGAGTGGAGGGATTGCTCCGGTCCGCAAGGGGATTATGCCGTTGTTTATACTGCAAAACAAGGAGATGCCGAAATCTGGGGATATTCTAACGGCACGACCGAAGGAACGAACACAAACCAGTGGATTTTCCATCGTTATTCGGTCAACAATGTCGATGGCCCTTTTCGTATCGGTGTTGTCGAATATACGGACGCTTATCGCACTGCGGCTGGAACAGCTGGTAACAAGTACTCGAAAGACCCTGATGCACAAATTGCGTCTTGGACACCGCGCGATTCGATGGCATGGTGGCAGGACGGCAGTACGAACCAAATCATTTTCGGTGAAAAACACATTCCGAGTGACGTACTGGGAAAATGTATAACCGATGCAGCAGCTACAAGTCGTATGTATGCGGCGGATTGTACTTATGCCTTCTTGCAAGGGCACAATCCGGGCAATGGTACTTGGCTCAAAGGTGTCATCAATGGTCGCAATGCCACACTAACCAATGGAAATCCGCTGGCAACCAGCCCGCATGACTATAATAATACAATCACTTCCGGTACAACCCCATTTCCGAACGATTTGCCTTTTGGGAGCTATCATCCGGGAGTGTGTCAATTTGTCCTCGGCGATGGTGCGGTTCGTTCGGTGCCCGTCACCGTACAACCGAGTATTTTGGCCCGATTTTCGTGCGTCAATGACGGGAGTCCCGACGCATTGCCATAACATCGCATGGACAATGGCGGTGATTGGAGCTTCACGATGATTCATCTGTCATCCACGAAGCTCTTGTTTTGATGCTTTTTCAAAATTTTTCATTCTCTCATACATAATTACTTGGCCGATATGAAATTCAAATACTTTGTTTATTTTTTCATTGTTGTTATTCTCTCGATGAATGGATGCAGTAATAAAGTTCCGCTCAAAGGAAAGGTCACGTTTTCGGATGATGGCACACCTCTTTCGTATGGCATCGTCTGTTTTGTTGGTTCGGATGGCTCTCTTTCACGAGGCCATCTTAATCAAGATGGAACTTATGTGATAAGCTCCACTGGCAGAAATGACGGATTGCCAAAAGGGAAATACAAAGTTTATCTCGTCAGTGCAGAGATCGTTTCATCCGATAAAAACGGCAATTCCACGTATACGCCACTGATTGCTCCAAAATATGAGACGGTTGACACGACGGATATTGAGTGTGAAGTGACATCATCACTGCGAAATTTCGATTTCAAAGTCGAACGTGTTAAGAAAAAATAAATGGACGTTTCTTCTCGTTTGTTTTTCGCTTGCCACCATTATTGAATGCCGACGGCATTCGGGAACAACAAAACCGCCGACTAACGCCGGCGGCTCGCCAAATACACCGCCAAACCAATGCCGGTGCTTACGCACCGGCTCGAAACGCAGGTTTTAGGCTTTCACAAATCGTCGTCGCATGAGCGGGAAACCGACACACGCACCAAGTCCGCAGATGAGAAGAGTCGCTGGCTCTGGTGTTGCCGCTCCGCCCTGGCCTTTCGCGGACACGCTGATTAACGTCTGACTGATACTTCGATCTTCGCCGGTGTAATAGACGTTGATGTCGTAGTCGTTCCAGTCATATCCGAGTCGATCCCAAGTTCTCAAATTAGCCAACTGATTGTTTCCGATGACATCGTTGTACAAGGCTTCCAACATGTTGTTTGCACCTGTTTGCACGGTCTGTGAAAGGGGTGCAAGGAGAGAAAACGAACCATTTCCGATTGGATTATTGACGGCGGTGTACACTTCTGTTGCGGAGGTGGGCAAATCCCGTTCTGAGACGATTTCCCACAAAGTCGCCTGAAGTGATGATGCCAAATTTTTATTCAGGAGCTTATTTCCATCGAAAGCACTCGAGTAGGTATACCCGACCAACTGGGTAATCATAGTCATTTGCGTCGCGGAAAGGAAATTCACATCCATCAAATTGGCGGTTTGATATGTGGTTCCCCCGACAAAATTGACATTCGGGGCAATACAAAACGCAGTAAACAAGTTGCCGGTCGATTCATCGGTCATCTGCCACGGGGAGACATTGATGGCACCGGAAGTATCATCGTACTTAAATCCAGCGTTGTTACCAAACCAAACTTGTCCATTTAGGACGACATCCGCCTTCGCAAAGGAAGCGGAGAGAAGAACAAGTGATGCTGCAACAACCGCACAAAAAATCTTTTTCATTGTTAAACCCCTTCTATTTTTTTTATTTTTATTGTTTCTGAACAAACGTCCATTAAAAGTCTAATCGGAAAATGCGTTTACATTGAAAGTGTACAATGCAAAATGCGTGCCAGAAATGTAAATTTTTATTTTTTCTCATTATGAGAGCAAAGCCGGCGTGGTTTCGTACTTATTTTGAAGATTCATGACTGGTTAATCGACCTGTATTTGTCGAACATTTCAGTATTATATGTTGCATTTTGTGAAAAAACAAGAAAGAAAGAATAAAAAGACAAAAATTTCTGATTTTCTCTGCTCATTCTTCCATCCCATTGCATGTCTGCATAATCATACAACATAAAATGCCATCTCGTGCAAAATGCAACACATTTGAAGTGGATGAATAATAACCGTCAATGCGCTCCCGCTGGTCGCTCCTTTCCGGCTTCTATCGAACGGCAGTGCGGAATAATAATAACCGTCAATGCGGCACTCGCGTGCCTCCTTTCCGGCTTCTATTTTTGTCTGTAAAAATTTTAGTATATTGACATTTTCTTTTTTTAGACGACAATGAGCGGATGTACAAATGTATACTCTTTTTGAAGTGGCAATTTTCGTATATTAGTTTGTGTTCACGGGGCATTTTGGAGCAGTTATGACTTATGACACAGTGATTATCGGCGCAGGAATGTCTGGTCTGGCCGCTGGTGTGCGATTGGCACATTATAATCAAAAAGTGTGCATCATCGAACAGCACAGTGCAATTGGCGGACTCAACTCCTTTTATCGACAACGTGGCCGCACTCTCGATGTCGGTTTGCACGCACTCACAAACTATGTTCCGAAAGGAACGAAGTCTGGGCCGCTCTCTCGTCTTTTGCGGCATTTGCGGCTCACTTGGGATGAATTGGCTCTTGTTCCACAGATTGGTTCGTCCATTGTCTTTCCCGGATTATCACTCAATTTCAACAACCATTTTGAACTGTTCGTCGAAGAAGTACGCAAAACATTTCCGATGCAGGTCGATGGTCTCATGCGTCTTGTGAATGAGTTGCTCGATTATGACCAGCTCGGTTTAGGAAAATCAGGCGGTTCAGCAAAAGAATTTGTTTCGACGTACATTTCTGACCCGATTCTGCGAGACATGATATTTTGTCCGCTCTTATATTATGGAGGTTCACGAGAGCATGACATGGAATTCGGACAATTTTGTATTATGTTCCGATCAATTTTTCTCGAAGGATTTGCGAGACCTTTTGATGGAGTGCGACTCATTCTCAAAAAACTCCTCAACAAATTCAAAATACTGGGCGGCGAATTGCGGCTTCGTACTGGGGTCCAGCGAATTTTTTCCAAACACAATCGCGTCGAAAAAATCGAATTGACTGACGGAACTGAAGTCGAAACCAAAAACGTTCTCTCATCTGCCGGATGGCTCGAAACAATGCAGTTGTGCGATTGTGACATTGCTGAAATACAAAGTCGGCAACTTGGCACCGGACAACTCGGTTTTATCGAAACAATTAGCGTCATTGATTGTCAGCCAAAAGAATTGGGACATGACCGAACGATTGTTTTCTTTAACGATTCTCATAATTTTTCTTATCAAAAACCAGACGATTTAGCCGATCTGCGGAGTGGAGTTATTTGTTCGCCAAATAACTTCGATTATGCCGAACCACTCGGAGAGGGAATGATTCGCATCACATCACTGGCCAATTTTGAAAAGTGGAACAATTTACCACCAGACCAATACATCGCTCAAAAAAAGTTTTGGTATGAAAAAACATTGGAATCGGTGACTCGATTTATGCCAGATTTTCGAAAACACATCATCGATACTGACATGTTCACTCCTTTAACAATTCGCCGTTTCACACGAAAAGAAAACGGTGCGATTTATGGCGCGCCGGGCAAAAAATACGATGGTCGAACTCATCTCGACAATTTATATGTATGTGGAACAGACCAGGGAATGGTCGGAATTATTGGCGCGATTGTCAGTGGCATCACCATTTCAAATCGATATTTATTATAGGGAATATCGAAAAACGCCATGAACGTCAACCAGAATGTTTCTTTTTATTCCCCCTTTTGCTTCTAAAATGACATCAATAACATGAACGACATGAAAAATTTTTTTGTACTTCTTTTTGTTGCTTTGATTGCGTTATTTGGCACTCGTCCATTTGTGAAAGCCGCTGAATCGGTTCTCGCACCGAACGCCGCCATTGAAAAATTGGCCGAAAACTTCGGGTTCACAGAGGGACCCGCCGTCGATTCAAAAGGGAATGTCTATTTTGTAGATGATCCAAAAAGCAAAATTTACTGTTGGTCAATCGACGACAAAAAAATCTCTGTTTTTGTTGAAGAATCTCAGAATGCAAATGGAATGTTTTTTGATGCCGATGACAATCTCATTGTTTGTGAAGGCAAAACAGGATCAATCGTTTCATACAACAAAGATGGAAAACGCACTGTTTTGGCCGATAAATTTGACGGAAAACGATTCAATAAACCGAACGATCTCTGGATTGATCCGAAAGGAGGCATATATTTCACCGATCCCGTTTATGGAAAAAATTATTCTGCTATACAAGACGGAGAACACGTTTATTACATTCTCCCAGATCGAAGCAATGTCTTGAAAGTCGTCAATGACATGATCAAACCGAATGGACTTATTGGAACACCAAACGGCAAAACGCTTTATATCACCGATCAAGTTGCCGGGAAAGTATGGAAATATCAAATTCAGGCAGATGGCACGCTTTCAGAAAAAACGCTTTTTGCTCCAATTGGTGTCGATGGCATGACTATTGATGATCGTGGCAATGTCTATATTACAGAAAAAGAGGTTATTATCTACAATTCCGACGGCAACGAAATCGAACGAATTGCATTTCCTGAAACTCCCGCCAATGTGTGCTTCGGCGGTTCAGACCGTCGAACACTCTTTGTGACCGCACGAACCGGTTTTTATTCCGTGCCAATGAAAGTGCAGGGCGTTTCTCCTTTCGCAAAAAAATAGTTCATATTTGGCGAGCCGCCGGCGTAAGTCGGCGGTTGTTAGTCGGCGGTTGTTAGTCG
>JBOFGF010000154.1:0-8922 GCA_051649005.1 Thermoguttaceae bacterium
GCGTATTGACGGTCCAAAAGAGGTGAGATTGCTCAATATAGGATGAGTTTAACGCTCAATACCGTCAATACGGTCGAGTACGACCTCCTTTCCGGCTACTGTTTTTATCACTTTTCATTAAAATCGTGAAACTTGTTAGTGGACTGCGTCTAAATTGCGAACTGAATGGTAAAACGCCGTTTATTCGGCAAGAAATCGCGGTTGAGGCGGGGAAACAACCGCTTTCTACGAAAGCGGGCTAAACAGCTACGAAAGCGGCTAAACGCTGCTTTTTTGAAACAAATTCATGCCGACGACTCCAACGAGAATCATGGACGTGCCAATGATGTGGTAAATCTGAATGTTTTCCTTCATCAACAACCAACCCGCGACAATCGCAACTACCGTCGAAAGATTCAAAAAAACGGCAAACTGTGCTGATGTTAATCGTTTCAACGCGACACTTGCCAATAATGTCGTCACCATCGACGAAAAAAGTCCGAGGAATAAAATCGCAACGATAAATCTTGTGTTGCAAAGCGGCACGAAAAATGCCAGAAACTTTCCATCGGCAATATGGTTTCCTATCGAAATCGGCATGAAAAACAAGACTCCGGCAAGCATGAGATAGAACGTGATTTCCGTTGCTCCCAAAGAACGTATCGAAACGCGATTAAAAATTGTGTATCCGGCACTGGCACAGCAGGACATGAGTATCAAGGCGTATCCGATCATACTACCAGATGTCGCATCGGTTCCACTTTTCATTGTCGTAATATAGATTACCCCGGCAACGGAAAGCGTAATCGCAGCATACTGCTTGAAATTCGTGCGTTCCTTGATACAAACGGCAGCAAGAATCGCAGTCAGTATCGGTGCCATCGCCGTCAGGATGCCAGCCTCTGCGGAAGTTACATACAACAATCCACAAGCCTGAAACGTGAAAAATGCTATCGGATAGCAAATCGCCAGTGGCAAGAGTTGCAGCACAGTCTTCCAATTCCAGCAGATCGACTTTCTCGCAATCGCCAGATACAAATAAAAAGCGACAAACGCAATGACGAATCGCCATGTAAGCGTGTCGATGACACCCGCAGTCGTTACAGCAACCTTGGCAAACATAAACGACAGACCGATGATGACCGCATTAAAGACGGCAAACGTGAAAGCCAAAAACAAGGATGGAGGTTTGCTCATGATGGCTGGTCTTTGGCATTGAGAACATATCCAAAGATGCAATTTCTGTGACAGCGGACATACGCAAAAATCTGCTTTCAGCATAATCAGCGGCGAAATGAGCCGCACGGAACAACCGCTTTCTACGCAGTGCATATTGTTTCGCAAAGCGAAAGCGGGCTAAACCGTTAGAAAATACCCCCTAGGGGAATCGAACCCCTGTTCCCGGACTGAGAATCCGGTGTCCTGGGCCACTAGACGAAGGGGGCATTTATTTCAATCTCGCCTTCTCAGAAGCAAACAATAAGCAAGCCATTTTACTCGCCTGCGCCGCTTTGTCAACCACCGCCGAAAAACCGCCGACTTACGCCGGCGGCTCGCCAAATACTCCGATGCCAAACAACCGCCGACTTACGCTGGCGGCTCGCCAGAATCATATTATCGCACCGATATTTCATACCAGAGCGTTTTATGTTCAGGACCGAGCTGAATAGCGTCTCCCGCAAACTGAATCGGACTCGTCTGACGGCGATTTCCTGCTTCGTCGAGCGGCCAAACGTTCCAAGGACCGCCCGGCAATGTAAGCTCCAGCGGAATACCTTCGCACATTACCGGTGCTTCGCCCCACTGATCCGAAAGCGTGATCGCATCTTTCGGATCCCAAAGCGTTTTAGATTCTCGTTCAGTCGGTTTGCCATTTTTATTGTACATCGCACCAGTTGCTGCAAGTAAATAGGTCGTCTCGTTTTGTCGCAAAAGTGAAACAGTCGCAAAATCAAGGAGCGTTTCTCCTATTTTTAATGTCACATTTCCCATTGTAATAGTGCGATTTTTGGGGAAACCGGCAAAGACTTTTGCTTCGGGACTCGTCGCAGTGAAATAGCCGGCCCCTTCTTCGGACATGTCCCAAATTAGCTCGCCAGTGTCACTGCGAAAAACTCGCTGCGACGATGGTTTTATTGGAGCGAGCAAACTTGAGTTTTGGCTGTTTTCGGCACTATTTGTGGTATTATTCGTTGCCATTTGTACAGCAGTGGCATGTAGCAGGGCAACTTCTGGATTTACGCCGAGTCCAAGAAATCCCAAAAATCTTGGACTTAGTTTTGCGGCAAGAATATCTATTTCGTCCTGCAAAGTCATTGGATATGTGATTTCTTTTTTCGCAGGCGCAATTGCACTCTGAAACAATGCGGCACAAACCGGCGCATGAACGAGCTGAGTTGCATGAACATCGAGATCGAAATATCCCGTCAACAGCGTCGGTTCGGACTCCAATTTGTGAGCATAAGTATATTGAAAGATTCCACTCCATCGCTGAAACGCACCAAATGCGGCCATCATTGGAAGGCCTTCACTTGAAAATAGATTCGGATATGGATGATTGTACTCGCTGACTGTGTATGGTTTTCCGGCCACACGACGAGTTGCCAAATCCGGCAAAATGTCGGTGGCTGCATTATTGACCAGAGCACGATTTCGAACATACCAATCTTTTCGATCCCATTGTTTTTCTGGCCACGAAGGATGGTTCCAATATGCGTGATCGTCGCAATAATCGAGTGCTGCCTGAATATGACTGGAACCATAAGCCAACTGCGTTCCACTAATTGGAGCCTTTACTTTCAGTTCATCTTTCAAAAATCGATACATTCCGATCCAGTATTTTCGTTCAATATCTATCAGGAACGCACACCAGTCTTTCGTCGCGTTCGGAATTTTTTCGACTTTGGAACGGAGAACGCATGGAATCGTCCCATTTTTCAAAGTACATTCGGGAGAAAATCCGAAGTTTCCGCCGGTTTTTAGAGTAACATCGGTCAATTCATATTTTCCGAGTTGCAATCCGGTAATACAAAATCGAGCAGCTTCATCGGTTTGTGTTCCAATAAATTGATACGAAAAAGTTTTCCATTCAGGAGTCAAATCAATTGATGCCGAAATTCCCAGCACGGTCCAAGGCGCGTGGTCCATTCCGACCGACATATTGAGTCGAACTTTTTGATCGGATTTCATGCGAAACGAAAGCGAATAAGGTTTTCCCTTTTCGATTTTGAAAGCGCGATAACCGATTTGCGGGACGTATGAAACGCCCCCCATTTTTCGGACATCCATTTCGAGAAAACCATTTTTGACATCGGCACTACAATCTACGATGTTGTCAATTTGCCAGTACCACGTTTTTCCATCAATTTTGAATGGTGTCTTAAAATCACCACCGACCAGTATTTCCGGTCCGAGTGGTTCATCGACGAAATTCCACGCTTTTTTCAGAGCTTCGGTCGTTTTGTATTGACTACGGAGCCAGTCGTTCCACTGTATTCGTAATTCGGCCTGATATGGGTCCGGCAAATCATCAATGGGACAACCTCGCCAGTTGTTACACCACTGCACGACAATCGAGTCTTCGTTGCTGATTTCGACCATTGCCACACAGGGATCGTCCGTATATGGCAATTTTGTATATGGATTGATGTGTGTCAAAAGCATTTTCGCATACTCTTTTTGCTTTTCGATCATTGCCGGATAAAAATTGCCGACTCCTTTGTCGTATTCAGGGCGTTTGTCTGCATGTGGAAAGCCATCTCGGTCATCGAGTTTTCGGGAGACGTGCAAGTTGATATTTACATAGATACCTCTTTTTTTCAGAGCGGCAATTAGATAATCGAGTTTATCGATTCGATCAGGATCGAAGTCGGTGTGATTTTTCGGATTCCATCCACCAAAAATATCCCACGCATCAATCCAGTGGAGCCGAACACAGTTAAACCCGAATTTGGCGAGTCGGTCTGCAATTCGATCTGCGACTTCGTGCGTCGGAAAATTTGCTGCGCCGGAAAGATTGGTCGCCCAAAATCGGATTTCTCCTTTGTCGTTTACGAAAGTCTCTTTTTCGACGCGAATAAAGCCATCTTTTCCTGCCGGTGCGGAAAGTCGAGATGACATATTTGTAACATTTTGTGGAGCATTGTATGACACCACAAAAGGAAACATCTGATCCTCTCCCATTAGAATCGCATTGCTAACATTGCCGAAGCAACAAAGTCCAAAAAATCCGAGTAACACAAGACGATGAAACATTATTTGACCTCCGCAAAAAAGAAAAAAGGATGGGAAAAATTTATATGCGTTCACGGTTTTTTTGTGTTTTTTCCATAAATTTCCACAAATACAGATTAAATTTGATTATCATGAAATTGCATTTCCGAATCCCGTCGGGATTCAATATCGGTAGAAACACGAACATCAAAAACGTCAGAACCCCATTCGGGGTTCAATCGGTGACCATAATTCAACTCCTCACGGAGTTGTGTTTTTTTGAAGGCAATTCGTTTCTACCATAATTGAACACCGACGGTGTTCGGGAACGAATTCCGATGCCAAACAAAACCCGCCAACTTACGTTGGCGGCTCGCCAAAATACACCCGCCAAACAAAACCCGCCAACTTACGTCGGCGGCTCGCCAAAATACACCCGCCAAACAAATGCCGGTGCTCACACACCGGCTCGAAACGTTGGCGGCTCGCTGAACAAAACCCGTGAACGGATACGAAAAATTTACAAATAAAAACTCCATTCATTATACATCGCTCCACAAAAACGGCAATATACAATAAACGTGTTAGCAAGTTGCCCCAGAGATGGCAATTTCCGTCCCCATCGTGATTCAATATTGGGGACAATAATTCAACTTCTCACGGAGTTGTGTGTGTTTGGGCAATTCGTTTCTACCATAATTGAACACCTCCGGTGTTCGGGAACATGGAACGCCTCGCATCACAAAACACCCGCCAACTCACGTTGGCGGCTCGCCGAACGGAATAACCCGCCGAACAAATGCCGGTATTTACGCACCGGCTCGAAACGTCGGCAGCTCGCTACAAAAATGAGTGAAACTTTGCGGCTTCCACTAGAAAAATCATCATGGCAATGTTATACTGATGTGTTGGAAGGTCAATACTTATTACAGTATATCATATATCAGCCGCATTTTACCTTTTTTAGGAGAATAGTAATGTCTCGTTTTGTCCCTTTTATTCTCGGTCTTGTTTGTATTATTAACATGTCTCAGATCGCCAACTACACACACGAAGATGGTTTCCTCATCGGCGCAGAAGTGCCACAAGCAAATTACGATGAGTCGTTAATTCCTCCTTTTGAACTTCCCGATCCTCTTGTTATGCAGGATGGACGAAAAGTCGAAACTGCCGATCAGTGGATTTTGGAGCGGCGACCAGAACTCCTCGCACTTTTTGCCGAAAACATGTTTGGACGAACAACATTGCCACGCGGCGAAAACGAACTGTTCAAAATTACATTTCGACATATCGACACAGAATCGGTCTTCGGCGGCAAAGGAATTCGACATCAATATCAGATTCAATGCTATCAAGGAAATGCTCCAACTTCAACTGATCCGACCATCAATGTCCTTATTTACACGCCTGTTCTCGCAGCAGGTGAAAAGGTTCCTGCTTTTTTGGGACTGAATTTTGCCGGAAATCACGCCATTTCATCAGATTCGGGAATTCATTTGGGGCAAGTTTGGAAGCGTCCGAATGGATCGAAAACCAGTGAACTTGTCCTTGTTCCAGCGACAGATGCAGAACGTGGTGAGAACGCACATCGATGGCCGGTCGAAAAAATTCTCGAAAAAGGTTTCGGTTTAGTGACCGCATATTATGGCGACATCGAACCTGATTTTGATGGCGGATTTAGACATGGCGTGCGACGTTTTCTCTATAACGAAGGTGAATCTCCCAAACCGAACGACGGAAATGCCATCGCAACTTGGTCATGGGGACTCGGAACAATCCTCGATTTGCTGACTGCGGAACAAAAGACGATCAACATTGATCCCGAACATGTCGCGGTGTTTGGTCATTCTCGACTCGGCAAAACGGCATTGTGGGCCGGAGCCATTGAACCTCGTTTTGCCCTGACTATTTCCAACAATTCAGGATGCGGCGGAGCAGCATTGTCTCGGCGTGAAATCGGCGAAACTGTTTGGCGAATTAACACCGTTTTTCCACACTGGTTTTGTGGAAACTTCAAAAAATTCAATGAAGCCATCAATTCGTGTCCAATCGACCAGCATGAGTTGATCGCCTTGATTGCACCTCGGCCTGTGTACATTGCAAGTGCAGAAGAAGACAAGTGGGCCGATCCGAAAGGAGAGTTTTTAGCTGGTTTGTATGCGTCTCCCATTTATCAATTGCTCGGGCAGCCGGGAATTGGAAACATGAAAGAAATCCCGGATGTTGATGTTTTTGCAAATCCTCTCAGTGACCGAAGTATTGCATATCACATCCGATCAGGAAAGCACGATGTCTTTGAAATAGACTGGGAACAATATATCGAATTTGCGAAAATTCATTTTATTGAACACTTACAATGACTTTCGCTTACGTTTTAGCCGCTCCGGCGCGTATGCACCATTCAATTTACCCATTTCGCATGAAAAAAATCGCCCCCCTCGTATTTGCATTGACGTTTTTCGTTTCGACCGCAACTGCCGAAATGATCGAAATCTGGAAATATCTGACAACGGATCAAGCCGTTTCCGTCAAGGAAGGTTGGCAAAAGACCCGGAACAACGCCAGCGTCACCGGACAAGGCCTCCAAGTCGCCGGGCAGCGTTATCAAAAAGGATTGGGAACCCATCCGGCGGGCGAAATCGTGTTCGATTTGAACGGCAAGCACAAGGTTTTCCGAACCCTAGTCGGCATCGACGACAGAGCACCTGCGACGGGAAGCGTGATGTTCCGCGTTTTTCTCGACGGAAAACAAGCCTTCGAGAGCGAAAAGGTCAAGTACGGCGAAAAAGCTCGTGAAATTCAGCTCGACGTTACCGGCGTGAATGAACTGAAACTCGTCTGCACTGATGCCGGAGATGGGCCGCAGGGCGATCACGCCAACTGGCTTGAAGCGGCGGTGGACGATGTCGAAAAGATCATTGCCAAGCCGATTCCGATGTATTCCGTGGCCGGTTTCCATCCGATTGAAGGAAGTCCGCGAAAAGTTTGGTCATTCAATCCGGGATGGCGATTCAAAAAAGGGGACTGCGACGGAGCCGAAAAGCCGGAATTCGACGACTCCGACTGGGAAGCCGCGAACCTGCCGCACGGACTCGAACTGATGGGAACGAATTTGAGCGGCAGTCGGAATTATCAAGGCCCAGCATGGTATCGCAAGGTTTTCGACGTTTCTCAAGAAATGCAAACGAAAAACACGGTGCTCTATTTCGAAGCCGTAATGGGGAAATGCAAGGTTTATGTCGATGGCGAATTGGTCGCAGAAAATTTCGGCGGTTATCTTCCGTTTGCCGCAGACATCACTAGGTTCACGCAGAAAGGCGGCAGACATGTCGTCGCCGTTTTGGCCGACAATTCCGACGATGCGAGCATTCCGCCGGGCGGTTCACAGAAGCATCTCGACTTCACCTATCTCGGCGGTATTTATCGGGACGTTTATTTGATCGAAACGAATCCGGTTCACATTACGCTGCCGGAGTTGTCGCAAACCGTCGCCGGCGGCGGCGTTTTCGTCGGCGTTAAAAATGCAAAAAACCTCGGCAATCACGAGGGTGAGGCGGAAATCGAAGTTCGTACTGAAATAAAAGCCGGAGGCGTTCTCAAACTGAAGACGACCATTGAAGACGCGGAATACAAGGAAATTTCCGTGCAGGAAACAAGCGTTCCCAATCCGACCGTTCTTTCGCCGAATGATTATCAGAGCCGGGTGGTTTCAAGACACAATCAAACATTCGAGTTGAAAGACATCCGCCTCTGGCATCCTGATTCGCCGTATCAGCATTGGATCAAGACGGAAATTCTGGACGAAAATGGCAACGTGCTCGATTCGATGCGGACCCGCTTCGGCATTCGACTCTTCGAAATGCTCAGCGACAAAGGTCTTTACGTCAACGGAGAATATATCGGACATAAACTCTCCGGCGTGAATCGGCATCAGGATTATGCCATCGTCGGCAACGCAGTCCCCAACAGCGGACAGTGGCGGGACGCGAAACTGATTCGCCAAGGCGGCTCGACGATTGTCAGGGCCGGTCATTATCCGCTCGACCCGGCCTTCATGGATGCCTGCGATGAATACGGTCTGCTGGTCGCCGCAGCGGTTCCCGGCTGGCAATTTTATAACGATAAAAATCCGCTTTTCTGGAAACGCTGCGTTGAAAACACTCGGGGTATTGCCCGACGTGACCGTAATCGACCGGCCGGACTGCTTTGGGAAACGGCTCTCAATGAGACAGACAACCAACCGGCTGAGATGCTTGCCGAGATGCACAAAACGCTGCATGACGAAATTCCGTTTCCGAGCGTGTTTTCCTGCACGGATGGCAACCACGCCAAGGCGGGCGGACTCGATTTTTATTATCACGGCAGCATGCAGGACGTGCAAAACTCACTGACACGGGAATACGGCGACGGCGGCGAAGTGGATAATTTTGGTTCTCAAAATGCGACGAGCAGGGTTCCTCGTGAATGGGGCGAAAAAGCCTTGCTCGAACAAGCGATGATTCGTTACCGCGACTTGCCTTCGATTTTCGGCATGCCGCCCAAACGCATCGGCGCAACACTTTGGTGCGGCATCGATCATCAGCGGGGCTATCATCCCGACCCGTTCTGGGGCGGCCTGCTTGATTCGCTGCGGATTCCGAAGTATTCGTATGACGTGTTCAAGAGTCAATACGATGCCGACTTCGTTCTTGATGGCATCGAAACGGGACCGATGGTCGTGATCTTTCACGA
>JBOFGF010000155.1:0-9893 GCA_051649005.1 Thermoguttaceae bacterium
GCGTATTGACGGTCCAAAAGAGGTGAGATTGCTCAATATAGGATGAGTTTAACGCTCAATACCGTCAATACGGCGGAGTACCGCCTCCTTTCCGGCTACTGTTTTTATCACTTTTCATTAAAATCGTGAAACTTGTTAGTGGTCTGGTATTTCGGGCACTCTTCACTTAAAAGGAGATTGACAAACAAAGCAAGATGCGACAAAATAAGAGAGAATAATTCATTCTTTTCCTTTTTTGCTAAATAATGCAAATCCAACCATTTCAAAACACACTTTATACGAACGATAATCTGTTCATTTTGCACGGAATGAACAGCGAAATCGTCGATTTAATCTATCTCGATCCGCCGTTCAATTCAAAGCGGACATATACTGCGTCCATCGGAACCAAATCGGCGGGGGCAAGTTTCAAAGATAAGTGGACGTGGCAAGATGTCGATGAACATTTCCTCGATTCGCTGGCAGTAAATTATCCCGATTTGACATCATTCATTGCCACAGTCGGAAAAATTCACAGCAAAGCCATGATGGCATATTTAACTTACATGGCACAACGAATTATCGAAATGCACCGTATTTTGAAGCCGACCGGTTCGTTTTATCTCCACTGCGATCCGACGGCGAGCCATTATTTGAAACTGTTACTCGATGAAATTTTCGGGAAAAAGAATTTTCGTAATGAAATTATATGGTGGTATAAATTCGGCGGTCGTGGTCGAAAAGATTTTGCACATAAGCACGATATTATTTTTCGATATGTGAAAACCGATTCATTTACATTTAATTCAAACGATGTTTTAGTGCCATTTGAATCAAAAATGACACAATGGAGTTTCAAACAAGGACTGCGACCTGACATGCCGGAAGGAAAGGTGCCCGAAGATGTTTGGGATATTCCTGCAATCAATTCCATGTCGAAGGAGCGGACAGGTTATCCGACGCAGAAGCCACTTGCATTATTGAAACGAATAATACTGGCATCGTCGAACAAAGACGAGATAGTTTTCGATCCGTTTTGCGGCTGTGCGACGACATGTGTGGCAGCACAGCAGCTGGACAGAAAATGGATTGCCATCGATATTGAAACTCAGGCGACAGAAGTTTTGGTTCATCGCCTCAGCGACGACGCTGGTTTGTTCAAAGATTTTGTGGCAACAACCAAAGTTCCGCGTCGGACGGACATCACAGAAATTGCTCCGTCAAAATCGGTGAAAGCGGGATTATACCAAGAGCAGTCAGGTCATTGCAATGCGTGCGGGGGCGAGTTTGAGTTACGAAATTTGGAGATAGATCATATTATTCCGAAGTCGAAGGGCGGCGGCGATTATTACAAAAATTATCAGTTGCTTTGTGGTTGTTGTAACAAGATCAAAGGCGACAGTCCGATGGAATACCTGCGAATGAAGATCGAAGTTCGGCAAAAAATGATGAAAAACCGAATCGTTTTTGGAGAATAGGTCAAAAAACTTTTGCTGGGAGACAGCAAGTCTGTCGCCCCGACTTGATATGACGATTATAATCTTGATATGACGATTATAATGTTGTAAACACATTCAAAAAACATTGCTGAGATGACTAAAATTGGGGTTTTAAGTGACACACATGACCGTTTTGATGCGACGCGTTTGGCAATCAGAATTTTCGAAAATCAGGGGGTTTCTGCTTTGCTCCACTGCGGCGACGTTGTGAGTGAAGAAATGATTTCTCTGTTTAATACGATTCCGACTCATTTTGTATTTGGCAATATGGATCGCGCTTCATTTGCAATTCAGCGGGCCGCTCAGTCGGCGGGGCACACGCATCATGATTGGTTCGGCGAAATTGAAATTGATGAGAAAAAGATCGCATTTTTGCATGGACATCACGAAGATCGTCTGGAGCAAGCACGACATTCGCAAAAATGGGATTTGATCTGTTTTGGACATACGCACCAAGTTTTGTTGACGTTATTCGGTAAAACCCTTCTCTTAAATCCTGGTGGATTTACCCGCGTCGCTATTCCATCGGTTTCGATTGTAGATTTGCCGACAATGGAAGTCGAACGTTTTGCAGTGCAGTGATGAAAATGGTTTGCCAACAAATGAGTTGCGTGAAAAGTTCGATGCCCGCTGGTCTGCGCCGAATTATTCGGCAAAATTACCGATTTTCGGTTCAAAATACTAATTTTGTTCTTGCCAAATTTATTTGTTTACTATTTTTTTATTGACACGATGATTCATATTGGCACTGATGAAGCTGGATATGGGCCAAATTTGGGGCCACTCATTATTTCGGCGACTGCGTGGAATGGTGATGCAGAGCGTCTGAGTGTTTTGTCTCAAAAACTTCGAGATGTCGGTTTGCCATTTGCCGATTCGAAAACATTGTATCACAGTGGCGGCTCACTTTCGGAACTCGAACAGGGAATCCACGCAGCTCTTTATTTGCTTGGTTCAGAGCCGACAAATTTTGGGGAATTGCTGCAATATATCTCCGGTGATACTTCACTCAATTCATTGTCGGTGACACATGCAGATTCGCTGGAAAGGCGATTTGACGATGTGGAAATTCCATATTCTGTTCCACGAAATATCATTTGCGAGAAAGCGAAATTGTTACAAAAATGTTTGTCGGAAAGTGATGTGCATTTATTGGCACTGAAAAGTCGGATAATATATCCAGCGGAATTTAATCATCTTATTGACATGACGAACTCAAAGGGAACGCTTCTTTCAGAATCGACAGTCCAGTTGATTCAAAATATGATGAAACAAATCACTGAAATGGCTGAAAACCAAATCAATTTATCATTATCGAAAAGACAAGAAGTGGTTATTTGGTGTGACAAACATGGGGGACGAAACAAATACGCCAATTTATTGTATCAATTTTTTCCAGACAACTTGGTCCAAGTCATACGAGAAAGTCGAGCAGAGAGCGTTTATCGACTTTCCAATTTTGGAGTGTCAGATGAGTGGCACTTTGAAGCAAAGGGGGAATCGCATCTTCCAATTGCACTGGCATCAATGCTTTCAAAATACATTCGTGAATTGTCGATGCTCCAGTTTAATCGTTTTTGGCAAACGCACCTTCCCAATTTGCGTGAAACGGCCGGATATCCAGAAGATGCGAAACGATTTCGATGTGATATTGTTGAAACGCAAAAAAAACTCGGGATTTCTGACTCCATTCTCTGGCGTAATCGATGAATATATTTTGCGCATCGTCAATTTTTGATGGGCGTGATTGACATTATGGCAATGTGTCGAATAGAATGTGATGAGTTATACGGCAATACTTTTTTGGTGTCACACCGCACAAAAGCACAAAATTTTAATATGCTTTTTCTTATTTCATCTCTCTTTTTGGCGATTTTAAGTGGCGACGACATTCGACTTGCAACAGACTCCATTGTTCCCTGGTTGGTTCGAATCGAGACAATCGGCGGACACGAAAAAGTTGGAAACGAATTTGCCTCAGAAGGCACTTCGACCGGTTTACTCCTAAGTACGGAAGGATTTGTGATAACAAGTGCCTTTCATTTTTTGCACGCCCCGACTTCGATTCTTGTTGCCACGTCAATTGGAACGCGGCATGTTGCTCGCCAAGTGGCGACCGACCGAAACAGGATGTTGACGCTTTTGAAAATCGAGAACATCCCGACTGGATTCCCATCGGAAACGCCGCCACTGATTATCGACCAAAAGGCGATTCCACTCGGAAGTCCATGTATTGCTCTCGGATGCGGCCTCGATGCAATAAAACCAAACATCGCAGTTGGAATTGTGAGTGGCAAAAATCGTATTTGGGGAAAGGCTCTGCAAACAGATGCTGCAATTGGACCGAATAACTATGGAGGCCCACTGATTGATCGGCATGGAAATCTCCTCGGAATCATGGTTCCTCTTTCTATGTTTTCGGCAGAAGATGTGGCGGCGGGATCAGAATTTTACGATGCAGGAGTTGGACTTGCCATTCCATTTGCAGATGTTTCTATTGTGGTGGAACGACTCAAAAATGGGGTCGATTTGGAGCAGGGCGAGAGCGGAATCATATTTCGAGAAAACCGAGTTTTTATCGGAGATGCTGTGATTGACGACATCATGCTTCGTTCTCCTGCGGAAAAGTCAGGTTTGGAGAAAGGAGACAAAATCATCGAAATTGATGGCAAGAAAATGTCATCGGCACTCGAAGTGGCAATTGACCTGCGGCGACGTTATTCGGACGAAAAACTTACCATTCGATTTTTGCGGAAAAATGACGAAAAAGCGACAACTTTACAAATGAACCAGAAATAAAATATACTGCGCATCGTAATCAATTAGGTCTCCATTCACGTTTGGCGAGCCGCATTTCAGCGAGCCGCCGACGTTAGTCGGCGGGTTTTGTTTGTGCGAGTCACCCTGAAATGGCAATTGAATTTTCGCTGTTTTTATTGTTACAATATATGGTTTGCCCGCAGGAATTCGACCTCATTTGTGTTGGTTGAAATGGATTGATTCGGTGATAGAACTAAAAATGTCCCCTTTTTTAATTTGGTGTCCCTGCATAAATTCGCGGGGAGTCATCATCCTTTTTCCTGTCGGCTGCAATCGAAGAATGCGGAGCAGTCCAGTCTCAGCAGCAATTAGAAGATCATCTCCTTCTGCTCGAACGACAATTCCGGGTTTCCACCAACTCTCCCGAACGGATTGATTCATTTGAGATATTTCAGACATCATGTCATCTGCCTGAAATTCATCTTCTTTCATCGCGGCCAAGTTGTCCATTTTGGCATCGGTCAGAGTCGGAGGCAAATAAGTAGACTGACCGAAATCAAGTACTGTAACTTCTCGAAGCTGATCGTCCAGTGGAATCATATCACCGAAAATAATGCGTAAATGAGAACCATCTGCACGAGTCCAATCTGAGTACGCACGCGGCCAGGGAGTCATGGCACGAAAATGATTATAAACATCGAGAGAACTTTTCGCCCAGGGAACGAATCCATCCCATTTTTTGAGACGCGGTGCCTTTGATGCCTGTCGATGCACTTGCTCGATAATACGCACTGGCTCATTCGATGCCATTTTTTTTATTGTTTCAAGAACCAAATCAGCACCATATTCAGAAAGCCGCTGTTCGAGTTCAAGAGCTGTCTCTCTTGGACGAACGGGAAGTGGTGGACTCTGCGCGATTACTGGACCGGCATCAATTTGAGGAGTCATGTGAATTATGCTGACTCCTGAATATGCGTCTCCATGCAAAATTGCCCAAACAATCGGGGCCGCACCACGATATTTTGGCAATAATGAGCCATGCAAATTTACACCTCCCAAAATGGAACCTTCGAGAATCCGTTTTGGCAAAATCTGGCCGAAGTCGCACACAAAGAGCAAGTCGGGACGCATCAAATATAGAAACTCGAAAAATTCGAGCGAATGGACATCATGTTTGTCGGAAATCGGAATTTGATAATCGACCGCAAACTGTCGCGCAGGCGTGATAATCGGATGCCCTTTGGTGTCATATTTTTGTACTCCTGTCACCAAACATGTGATGTCAAAAAGCCCTGAGTCGCACAGCTTCTGCATTGATGGAACAGCAAATCCACCGGTCGCCAAAAACATGAGTTCGAGTCGCTTAGAACCAGTGTGCATAAAAATTAGAACCAGTGTGCATAAAAAGGAGTCCCAAAAAGTGGTGATTTCCATTCAATGACACCACCTGAGTATCCGGCTTCGTCGCCGAAACAACAGCTTTCTACGAAAGCTGAATAAACATCCAATTTTGTGCCGTTTACTGTTAACAGGAAAATAATTAGTCAAAAATGATGAATCAAAAATGCCGGTGTTTGCTGAATTTTAAGCATCTATGAACCAACATATCCCAAACGGTTCAACAAAAACATTGCAGAAAAGACATCCGAATTATATCACGCAGAAAGTTGTGATGCAATATAGACAGCGAATCGTCATCAATTAGATGTAGTCCGCTAACAAGTTTTCACCACAGAGACACAGAGTTCACAGAGTGTCTTGTATTCTCCGTGTTCTCCGTGCCCTCTGTGGTAAAAAATTCCGAAGTTCACAAAACTTGTTAGTGGACTGCAATTAGATGTTTAACCCGCTTTCGCTTTGCGAAACAATACGCACTGCGTAGAAAGCGGTTGTTTCGTTTATCTCACAAAATGTTGCTGTGAAAATCGGAAAGCTTGGAGTGATTAGACCACTTTCTCATTTCCGCATAATCGGACCAATTGTCGAAAATATGTAAAAAAAAAGTTGGAAAAGTTTGACTTTTGGGTTCCACTCGCTGAAAAAATGACGTATAGTATGACATAAGTTGTGTCTTCGACAGACAGCCGTTTTCTCGGCTTTTTTCAGCATTAACCATCGTTCATGGGGGCCAAATTACCATGAAAGCCACGTTTTTAACTCGCCTGAGAGATACGTTCCGGTCCCTGAAACATTGTTTGAGGTGGACAGAAATCAACGCCTTTGATACCAGCACCTTTAATAATGGCATTTACAACCGAATACTTTTTTCTCTTTTTTTATTCACTTTTTTATACGCTTTTTTGTTCGCTTTTTTCTCAGCAGCGGACATTCACGCCGCCGCCGGCGAAGATCAGAAAGCTGAGAAGCGAAAAGTTGCCTCCGAAGTACTGCGCCAAGATATTCTTCGCTTTGTCGGGCCAGTGACAGATGATGATGTCAAAAAAGCGACCATTCCAGACGACTGCATTCTCGTCCAATTGCCGATTGCTTCGAAATCGCATTTGAACAACAGTGGCAACAAAAAATATGGGATGCTCGTTCGCCGCCTCGATGTGACCGAAAAAGCTCTTCTCGAAGACGCTCTCGATGGAAAATGGGATCAGTTCAATTTGTTCAGTGCCGCTCTCGTCGCCGAAGGAGTGCGCGATCACGGCGATTTTCAGAATTATGAAGAAAAAATCAATTCCGTTCTTTCCACCGCACAACGTGCGATGCAAACACATCCCATCGAAGAGCGGCAAAATCAGGCGATATTGACACAAGAGCTTTTCGAGTCGCTTCATCGAAATTTACTCACGAAGCCATATAACATCAACTGCACTCACTTGAGTGACGTTCTCAAAACAGGTCACTTCAATTGTGTCAGTGCAACTGTCTTATTCAATGTTCTTGGCGAAAAAATGGGACTCGATGTTTGTGCGCTCGAAATGCCTGGACACGCGCTCAGTCGAGTAAAATTTGGCCAAAATTCAATGGATTTGGAGACGACATGTCCGAATTGGTTCTCGCTCCAGACGGAAATTGCCAGACGCGAAGCAACAATGTCCCGAATTGCGTCCGCGCCGCAGCCGATGACACAGCCTGCGATGCCACTGCCTGCGACGACACAGTCAGTGGCATCGCCATCGAATCAAGGAGGTCAAACGATCAACGCATCGCAAAATTCAATCAATGAAAAAGGTGTGCAATCGGCAACAACAGCCGATTCGATTGCCGAATTGAGCCATATTTCAAAAAAATTGCGGGAAATATCTCCGGTGCAGTTGATTGCGACGATCTATTACAATCAAGGTGTTGATTTACTGGAGGAAAAAAGATATGCAGAAGCAGCCAGTGCAAATATAAAAGCACTTTTGCTCGATCCGGCAAGCGAAACGGCCAGGGGAAACCTTTTGGCGACGATCAACAACTGGGCGATTGAATTGACGACTGCATCGAAAAGATATGACCTTGCTGCGACGCTTCTCGATCAGGGAGTTGGTCTCGATCCGACTTACGACAAATTCCGTGCGAACCAGCTTCATGTTTATTATCACTGGATTCGTGAATTGGCTTTGGAAGGTCGTGTGGAAGACGCAAAAACGGTTTTTCTCATTGCCGACCAACGTCTTCCTGGTGACTCCAATTTGAAAAATTTGATGGAAGCAATCGACAAATCGGGACAATAAACTTGTTCGGATACAACAAAACCGCCGACTTACGCCGGCGGCTCGCCAAGAATACCCCACCGAATTACGCCGACTGCTCGCCAAAAATACCCCGCCGAATTACGCCGGAAGCTCACCACTGTTTTACTGTTTCAAACTCATTTGTAGAAAATATATTTGATGCGTTCATCCGCTTTTTTGTTTTTTCTCGTTTTTTTCGTTTTCTTGGCTTTTAGTGAAGGCTGCAAAAAGAAAGAGCGAGTCACCATTTATGGATATTGTGATGCGACATATTGGGATTTGATGCAGGAGGCGAGTAGTGCATTTGCGACGATCTATGGAGTCGATGTTATTATCCATCCGATTGTCCCGAGTAACAATAATTCATATAAAGAATCAACAGCTTCCGATAAAAATAGTGATCAAACGAGACCGATTAGAACTTCGATTCCATGGGAAAATGCACCCACGTTTTCAGCAAAATCGGAATATACTCCTTTGACACTTGATGCAAACATTGTTAAACTAATTGACTCAATTGGAACAAATCGAGGTGGTGATTTTTATATCGCGGATTCTCCATTGCAGCGAAAATACTTGGACGAGGTGGGACAGCTTGGCCGAGAATATCCATTTTGTTTTTTGACACCAGTGTTCGTTGTAGCAAAGGGAAATCCGCAAAAAATCGTCTCGATTGACGACTTGATGAATCGAGATCGTCGATTAGGAGTGATGCACCCAGGAAAAAATGGGATGGGAAGTGCTGCAACAGCGATGATATCCGAGAGCCAGCATGGTTATTCACCGGAAGTGATGGACAATTTCGTCAAAATTTTTGACCAACCAGACGATCTCATTGAAGCATTCCAGCGCGGCGAAGTGGATGGTGCCATTATCTGGAATGTTTTATTACCGAAATACGCCGATCAAGTCGAGGAAGTTCCGATTTCCTCTCAAAACAAGTCATATTCAGCCATTCCACAATCTCTTTTTGCAATTTCGGCGACGAAAAACGATTATTATGCAAAACGATTTGGCGATTTTCTTGTCTCTCCTGCTGGTCAACGTATTCTTAAAAAACATGGTTTTTTGCCAGACCAAATCGATCTGGAAAGATAAGTTCGTCGGAAAACACACGAGTGCCCTGTTGATTTTCCAGTGTTATCTGGTAGAATTGAGGAATTATAGCTTTCCATTAAAGCACGCAGAATAATTTGTATCTTTCTTGCATCCAGCACCTCACAACATGTCCGAAGACGAACTCTCTGGAAAAACAAAACGACGTTCCACGGCAGAAAATATGGCGAAATCGCAGAAAGAAATTTCTGTGAGTGAATTTTTTGCCAAGAATCGACATCTGCTCGGTTTCGATAATCCTCGCAAAGCACTCCTGACAACAGTCAAAGAAGCGGTCGATAATTCGCTCGATGCCTGCGAAGAAGCGGGAATTTTGCCCGAAATTTGGGTTCATATCGAGCAAACCGGCAAAGATCGATACAAAGTGGCGGTGCAAGATAATGGGCCAGGAATCATTAGAAAACAGATTCCACTTATTTTTGGAAAATTGTTGTATGGCTCCAAATTTCATCGACTTCGTATGAGTCGTGGGCAACAAGGAATTGGAATATCCGCAGCAGGAATGTATGGACTCCTCACAACAGGAAAGCCAGTCAAAGTTACTTCGAAGATTTCTCCGCGAAAACCGGTTCATTATTACGTCATCAGAATGGACACGAAGACGAATCGTCCTGATATTCTGAACGGAAATGGCGAAGGCGAAGATATTCCGGCAAACGACGAAGGTCGTCGCTGGATTGAACAAGAAGGAATCGAATGGGTCGAAGTAGATCATGGCACCAGAGTCACAATCGAAATCGAGGCAAAATATCAGCGAGGACGCGGCAGTGTCGATGAATATCTCGAACAAACCGCCATTTCAAATCCGCATGTCACGATTCATTATGTCGATCCAGATTCGACAGAACAACATTATACTGCCGTGGTAGAT
>JBOFGF010000156.1:0-3971 GCA_051649005.1 Thermoguttaceae bacterium
ACCACGATACATTCAACGAATTTCCAAATTCGTCGTATATTCGTACAATCGAAAGTGTTGGCGCACGCAAAAAAGCAACGTGGACCGATATTGCTGATTGGAATAATCCCCCGCAGGAGTTGTATCGATGGGGATTTGCGACCGAAATGCTCCCTTTTATTGAGCAACAAGCTCTTTATAGCGGAGTCGCAGAGTGGATGGAATCGAGAACGACTGGTTTATCCGCGGCTGCTTGGAGTTTAGCTGGAGCTCAGGCGAATGTTTCGATCAACGGATTTCTTTGTCCATCTGATCCTTCTGCAAAAGTCCCAGGTAGTTCGGGACGAATCAATTATCATGCCTGTCAGGGAGACACGCAAATTGAAAACAGCGAAAGAAATCAATCAAAAATTCGTGGCATATTTTGTTATCGGCTCGCTGGAACGACTTCGATGGCATCAATTACAGATGGAACATCGAATACTGTACTTTTTGGAGAATGTGCGGTCATGCCTCCCGGCGGAACGAGTAATGTGATTGGCGGATTAGCGATTATGCCATCAGCTAATTTTACTCCGAGTACATGTCTTGGTCGGAAAGTTGGCCGAGAACTGACAGGAAGTGCAGTTACAAATGGATTAGCCGCAGATGGTTGGTATTCAGCCACAGGTGATTCGATTGGAATGAAGTGGTTTGAATCACTTCCAGTTGTCACGGTATTCAATACAATTCTTCCGCCAAATTCGCCCAGTTGCTCGAAAGGGTCTACGAATTATCCATCGTCTGGTGGTGCAATGGTTTCAGCTTCCTCTTTTCATTCAGGTGGTGCGAATGTTGTTTTGGCCGATGGAAGTGTGCGATTTATTCCCGAAACGATTGATTGTGGAAGTAGTCTTGCCAGTCAATCCGCCAATGCGACATTGACAAGTGCATCTCCTTATGGAGTTTGGGGAGCGGCCGGCACAAAATCATCAGGCGAATCAAAAGCATTGCCGTAATTATACTGCGAATTGTCATCAATTAGATGTTTAACCCGCTTTCGTAGAAAGTGGTTGTTTTCTAAAAAATGACACTAACAAAAAGTATCGTTTTATGCCGGTGCGGAGTATAAAAGAAGAGGATCACCCGCCGATTTACATCGGCGGCTCGCCCGGGGGACACTCGGTGAATCGCTGGGGATTTTCGGCGACTCGTTCGTCGATTTACGTTTGCTGGTCGGAAATTTCAGCTCAATAATTAAAAATTGAAGGGTCAAAATATGTTTTGTTCGTCGAAAGTGATCACTCTTTCATTCGCCCTCCTGCCACTTTGCTTACTTTTTGTTGTCGTGGGGTGTGCTCCTGATGGTCCCGCCGTCAATTTTGTGGAAGGGACGATTTTGTTTAATGATGTTCCTCTGACGAATGCGGACATATCATTTGTGCCGCAGCAGGAAGGGGGAACGGAAATTTTTGCTATTGGTAAAACAGATGAAAATGGTCATTTCACCTTGACAGCAATGCAGGGTGGATCAGAAGGAAAAGGAACCACGCAGGGCGAATACAATGTGGCACTCATAAGATACGACGAAAACAAGTCGCGGTTTGAACCGATGCCGGGAATGTCGGGAGAAAAAGTCGAGATAAAAATGAGTTTGATTCCAGAGCGATATACGAAGCCGAACACATCGGGTTTGAAAGCGACAATTAAGTCAGGAAAGAACAAATGTGATTTCAAGTTGGAAGCGAAATAGCCTGAATGTTCTGGCCAATTCGCATCTGTTTTGCACGACAAAAGTCATCATGATCTCTGCGTTTCTTCGATGGCAAGTCTGATGCGGTCAAAAGGCTCTGCCAAATCGACGATTCGAGACGAATTTTTTATTCCGGCCAAAATGTTATTCCAGTCAACAGAATAAAGCTCTGGAATCGCAATAAGTCGATTGCCTATTTGCTCTTTTTTCCATCGAGACAGATCGAGTCCAGCGACATCTGGAAGCGAAAGCGTTTCAGTGTCGATTTCATGGCGACATGAATTCTTTGTTTTTTCAATTCCGAACGATTTTAGCGATTCTTCAAATTCAATGGACAAATTGGGCGAATTATCACTTGCTTCTTGGAGATTTTCTGAATCACGATGTTCCACTGAATAATTTTCCGCAGTATGATTTTTCGCATCACGACTTTTCGCAGTATGATTTGGCGAAAAAACATAAACAATTGGAGTCATCGAGAGGGTTTGAACAGTAAGGACATCTGGAATATTGGTCGCAACAAACGAAACAGGAATTTTCGCAATTGCTAAAAGCGTGCGCGCAATTTGTTCTCCAAACAAAAAAGGTTTCAACGTGTTTCCATAAAGAATTTCTTGTGCGCGACTTGGTTTCATTGGAACAGTGCAATGAAATTCGAGTGGTCTGCCTGTTGAATTGAGGACGAGATATCCTCCAATAAGGCCGGTCCGCTCATGTTCCAGCACTGTTAGAAAGCCGAGATTATCGTCATTTTGGGGGGAATTTGGCATCGTCGTCGCAGTGGCAGCTTTTTCAGGATGAATTTGCACATTATGCTCTGTAATTATTTGGAGGCTGTCCCTGTTTGTGGAATCGGCATCTTTCCGTTTTCAGGATTGCTCAAAGAATGTTAGTCGGCAAAATTTACCTATTCGTTTTGTTTTTACACGAATTTGGAAATGAAATCCTCATTAAACTCCGTTTCCGAATTTTTATGCAGGTTGTTATTTGTGAAATCGCTCTTGACTCAAAAAGCAAAATAATGTAATTATCGCATTGTAATTTTTCATAGTTCTTTTACAGCGATAACATGTGTCAAATTTTTGCGTCTGGTTCCTATTTTAGAAGCCATCTATTTTTGATGACAAAGTTTTGGGATGTTCTATTTAGAATTGGGCCATTTCAAAACAAACGATTCGGTTTCATTGCCCGGGTCGTTGGATGTGTTATTTGGTTTCTTTGCGTTTCCTTTGTAAACATTGGTCATTCCCAATATGGATCGGGAGCGAGTGTTTTTTCGCCGGTCAATTCGTCTTCGACTCCAGCAATACAATATGGTTCTGTCACCGGAATTGCACCGGCAAATTCAGGAGCCAGCAGCACGAATTTGGCACTTAATTTTACAGGCGGAATTCCATTTTCGGGTGGAAATGTTGCCTCGTCAAATTATCCATATTCAAATAGTGGCACACTCATTGCACAAACGCCTTATACTGGAACGACGACTCCTTACACGGGAACAGTAACATATCCAGCATCTACATATCCAGCATCACCGGCAAATGTTGCTCCTGTTTCGCCATTGTTTCCTACAACGACACCAATTTCTGCATTGCCAGCAAGTTCATCGCAAACAGTGCTTCCCGCCTTCGATCCGTATGCGACATCGACATCACCTGCATCGTTTTTTGGCAATCCGGCATCAATTTTCAATTCCGCTGGACAATCTAATTCATCTCGAAATGGTGCTTCGACTTCAATTTATTCGGGAAATTTTGATCAATTTATGCCGGAAACTTATGAAGCGATGAAGCGTTTTCGAGATGCGACATCATTTGAATTGACATGGATTCCACGCGGAAAAGATGAAATGGGATTCGGAATAACGGAACTCGATTTGAGAATGCAGTTGGCGATTCCATGTCGATTTATTCCTAATAATGGAGCGGGGCAAAAAGGTCCGGGCTATTTTCTCGTCGCACCGGGCGGAAGTCTTGTTTGGTGGGATAGTCCAAGTTTGCTCGGTGCTTCGCAAAATGGATTTAGTGCGTTCCTCCATTTCGGGGTGCAACCAAGATTCAATGACACTTTTGCATTAGATGCGTGGTTTCGATTTGGCGCATATTCCGATTTCAAACAAGTAACATCGAAATCAATGCGATATCAGGGGGGGATCAAAGGAATTTTCACCGTTTCTCCGACTGTTCAAGTCGTTGCCGGAGCCATTTATATCGACCGCGCTCATTATAAAATTTTGCCGACTGGTGGAATTATATGGACT
>JBOFGF010000157.1:0-3113 GCA_051649005.1 Thermoguttaceae bacterium
CGGCAATACGGAAGTTGAAGTGGTTCCAAAACGCACTTCTTGTCCATCTTCTCGTGCAACTCGCATATTGTCTTCACAAATTTGGTGAATACTGTTTTGGGGTGCAACAAGGCGTTCTGGAATTGAAACAACAACAGGATGTCCGATCAATTCCTTTTTTGTTGTATTTTCAATATCGACAGCGACTCGATATTGGAAAATTTGACCAGCATCGGCAAAAAAGTGTGTTTGCCACGGAGCCGCATGCTTTTGAGGAATCACCCCATTTTCGATTTTTGTCTCGGCATAAACGGCAAAAATTGGAAAAATGCAGGAAAATACCACCAGTAATGTCGGCAAATACCTCTGAAATTGGAGAAAAAAGAAATGTGTCATGTATTTTTTGTGAAAGAAAATGAATGGGTCAAAAATGCAGATATAAAACTTATAATGTAAACGGCACGAAATTGGATGTTTAGCAAGCTTTCGCAAAAAGCTGTTATTTTACAAAGGCTGAATTTATTGTTGGGATGTCATTTTTTGAACGCTTTCTCGAAGGCGACCGAGTAATGGAACAAGAAACCCGCTGACTTGGAGAGTGAGATTTCGTGAGTTATCCCCAAAGTTCGATTCGGCACTCATTTTTGCGGCTGGTTTTGTTTGAGCCAATATGTCTTGGAAAGGCAGAAGCTGATTCGGAACTCCAGTCTCTAAAATAGATTGTGCCAGTTGATACGCTGAAAAAACAAAGAACGTGTCTCGAACTTGTTTGGGATCGTGCATATTATTGATTGCCGTCAATAAGCGTTCGTCCGCTTTTCCTGCTTCTCCGACGCAAAAACAAATAGCATCATCTCGAACACCTAAAATGAGTGTCAAATCTTTTTGTGAGATCGCCATTGGAAGCAAAAATCGCCACATTGATTTTTTGAAAACTTCGCCTACTCGAAAAGTTATTTTTGTCAGACGAAAACCTTCCACTTCTCGATAATTTTTTTGGATGCACTGCGACGAAACTTCTGGAAAATCAGTTTGCAGTTCGACGAAAATCTGGTCATATGTTTTAATAAACCGTTTGCCATCGGCGATTCGATAACCGCCCAAAATGCCGTCTTTTGTCGAAATTGTGGTCGCTCCGTCAATTGCGCCGACTCGAATTGAACCGATCAGTCCCCAATAATAAACGACTCCAACTCGCCGCATGATCGCCTCCAATTTTTCCGAGTTGGAAAGTTCTTCCAGTGCTGCATCGCTCAAAACCAAATCAGGAAGCTCGGCTTTGACCGATTTGCCCTGCGACGATTCGCTCCGTTTTGATTCATCATTTGCCATTCGTTCTAGTTCTTCCACAGGGACTCGTGAAAGAAGATTGACCAATTGGTCTCTGGCTTCATCAGAATAACCGATTTCTGATGACTTGGCCGCAGATATGGCCAATTGTTCTGGAGTGATCGGAGGTTGTTCTGGAGCGAGTCGAGGACTTTCTTGCGGCTGACCAATTCTCCCGGGCGAAATTGGTAATAATGGCGAGTTTGACGAAACAGGTGAAACAGGTGAAACCGGCGAAATATGATAAACTGGCAAATAATTAAGCTCAGATCGTTCTTCCTGCGTCAAAAGACGTTTTCCGACCAATTCATCGAGCACCATTTCGACATGAAATTGCTGCATTGGTGACAGATCGGTGACAATGTGTGATGCAAAAATCGCATTCTCTGGAAAGTAGAAACCATGAAAAGGACTAACTGCATTTCGACGTGCCTGCAAAAACTGTGATCGTGGTGAATTAGGTTTTACTATTTCATTTTGTTTCAAAATAAATTCATTTTCAGATTTGTTGTAAGAAAGCGAGTATCCGACATAATCAACTTGCTGGGACAACATTCGCAGATACTCCATTCCGAGTCGTGTTGTCGCCAATTCCAAATTGTTTTTTGCCAAAGCGACCGCGCGGGATTCACTGATGGCAAAAGCAGCTCGATTGGTGAGTTGTGGCAATTGCTGCAAGTCGAATTGAGCCCAAATAAGCATGTTCGGAGGAAGTCCACGCAAAAAGATTCGTGGATCATTCGGCAAAGAACGAAATTGAGCTTCGGTGACGACGTACATCCAGCCATTTTGTTCGCGCAAAAAGAGCGGGCCAAACGGCCAATTGACGACATCGTCTCTGAGTGCGATGCGTCCGTCTGGAAGTCGTCGCAAATACTCGCTGATTCCTGGAAGCACTGATACTGATTCAGGATTAATTGGAGCAAAAAAGAGGGGATAATAAAAAAGGTCGTCCGTTTGAATAACAAGTCCAAATGGACGTTTTGTGTCGAATCCACGTTCTGAAATCGACTTCATGAACAAAAGAAATCCCTCCAAAAGAGCTGTCTGCTCGGCAGTTCCTTTATTGTCCTTGATTTCTTTAATAACATTTGTGACAACATCCTCCATTTCTTCCAGACTGGCCGAGGAAATGATGGCAACTGGACGCAAATTTGTCCCCATTTTGGAAACGAGATTCAGTGCGGTGGTGGCTCGTTCAAAAAAACGTCCATCTCCCTGAATCAGTGGAAAGACAGGACCATTTTGCTCTCGATTTCCGGGAGAATTTGGAATTCCCTGCGATGCCGATTCCAGAGTCGAGAGCAGCCGCCGAAGTGGCTGTCCATAAACCGGCTGCATCGTACTTAAAAAGCAAGTACAAACGACAAGAAAAAGAAATATGAAACCAAAACGATTATTTGCCATCATGTGGTGCTCCCTGAAAATGAACTTTGAAAATTTATAAGATTCATTATAACCGGAAAAATCTATTTGGAAAATGGACACGACCAACAGTTAATTATCAAGTTTAGTCGCGTTTCGTAGAAACGTGTTGTTTTTATCGCTGTTATCTGGCAAAATCGCCAAACTTATTAGCACACTGGTCCGCCAGTACAAAAAGAAAAAAGTATTGCAATTTTGAAAAAATGCGATATAATTGGACGAAACAATTGTTTTTCTGAATACTTTTTTCGGAGCATGAATCATGACAACAGCAACAACTCCGCTTTTATCGTTTGAGGAAGCACTCCAACAAATTACTGACAGAATAAGCAAACTCGCTGCGGCAACAGAATTTTCGGAGCAGGAACGCCTGAAAATGC
>JBOFGF010000158.1:0-7509 GCA_051649005.1 Thermoguttaceae bacterium
ACAAATAAACCACTAAATGACACGATATTATTCGTCCTGATTCTCGCTCTCATTATTGAAACACTACTGGCAGGAAATCTTTTGCGTCCAACAAGAATTTTGTAAAAATTTTATTTTTCTGTTGCTGTTGACATTTCCGATAATTTGTTTACAATGCGAAACGTGGCTGGACATGACGATTAACTTTTTTCACAAAGGAACTTGAAAATGAAAATGAATTTTATCGCAAAAATTCTCCGAATGTTAAAATGGGGGGGGGGTAATTTGAGCTGCGAACTCCGTTCGCGGGCCTCCGCAAATCGCCGCCGTTTTTTTGCGGCTTTTACTCTTGTTGAGCTTTTGGTCGTCATCGCCATCATCGGCGTTTTGATCGCTCTGCTTTTGCCCGCCGTTCAGGCTGCACGAGAATCCGCACGACGAATGCAGTGCAGTAACCATCTCAAACAAGTTGGTTTGGCTGTCCATAATTTTGAAAACACGACCGGTTATCTCCCTCCAATTGGCATCCATCTTGGAAGACCATCTTTTTGGTATATGATTTTTCCTTATATCGAAAAACAGAGCATCACCGATGAGCTGGGCGCAAAAGGAATGAACCTCACAATGCAGGCAGGAACAGGAGATGGGCCTCAGAAATACCGCAATTGGTGGAATGGTTTATCGGACGACAAACGGCGTGAATTCAGTTCCGTTTCCGCCTATTTTTGTCCATCAAGACGTAGTATCACCTACACAACTGCGTGTGCCGATGCGGGAAGTGGTGGAACGACCACACCGACAAATTTGCCTCTCGGCCCCTGTGGTGACTATGCAGCTGTTGTTCGAGTGCGTGGAACAGACCAGCCGAATTGGTATGTTCATTATGATTCAACTGGCGTGAATGCGGTACAAATCCATTTTGGACCACTTCGAGTAGCAGTGAATCACAATCCGGCAAGTGTGGATAATAATTCTCTGCGTGACACAATGTCATGGTGGAGTGATGGCACGTCAAACCAGATTGTTGTCGGTGAAAAACATATTCCGAATGATCGCCTCAACAAATGCGGAACATTTTGGATCAACCAAGGTGATTGTAGTATCTTGCAGCAAAGCAATCGAAATTCTATGAGTGCGGCCAGGCAAATTCATGAAACGGTGCGAATGGCAAAAGGACCAAATGATTTTGTGTACACAGGAACAGACGATAATTCAGCTGAGGCGAAAAATCATACTCCTGTCAACGATTATGGATTTGGAAGCTATCATCCTGCTATTTGCCAGTTCGTTTTTGGCGATGGATCGGTGCGAGGAATAAGCAATGATGTCCCGATAGATCCAATTTTGTGCAGTTTGGCCGATGTCTCCGATGGCCGATCTGTTTCGCTCCCATAATAATCAGATACTTCTGATACAAAAGTCGGAACGATGTACTTTTTTCTTTCCGGCTTTTATGAATGGACAATATAATTTCTAATTTTCATTTATACCAATAACAATATGCCATCTCGATTTTTGATCATTTCGAATCTGGTCATGATAGTATCACTTTTCTTTGTTTTCACTGGGTGCGGTACTGGACACAGTGTTTCAGGCCGTGTAACTTTTCCTGATGGTAAACCACTTGAATGTGGTGAGGTCATTTTTCTGGGGTCAAAGGCGCAGTATTCCGGTCGTATCAATAAAGATGGGATATACGAACTCACTGGCGCGACACAAAAACAAGGTGTTTTGACCGGACAGTATTACGTTTTTTTGACAGGAACGATGCTTTTTCGCGGCGAATCAATGGATCGTAAGGAGAACCCTCCGGTTTATTTGATCGATCCAAAATTCAATGAACATACAACTTCCGGTCTTACTTGTGAGGTGAACGGAAAGACAAAATACGACATTGAAGTGACACCACCTGAAATGCCTGCAAAATCGAGACAAAGATAAAACAGAATCAAATGAATGAAAACGCAATTTTATTTAACCAATGTTATCATGAAAAGTTTTCCAGTTTTTTTGCTCGGTCTCGTATCCATTTTTTCTGTTTCGTCGATCCATGCGAATCAAACGACTCGGCCCAATATCGTGATGATCGCCTCAGATGACATGAATTGTTTCATTGGGGCATTCGGCACACATCCACAAGTCAAAACACCGAATCTGGACCGACTTGTTTCCATGGGAGTTGGATTCACCAATGCGCATTGTCAGGCTCCGCTGTGCAATCCTTCTCGCATAAGTTTGATGACTGGAATTCGTCCAACAACGACGGGAGTTTATGCGCTGGAACCTTGGTTTCGTCGCAGCGCCGACTGGGAAAACTATGTCACATTGCCTCAGTATTTTGAACAGCATGGATATTATACAACCACTTGTGGGAAAGTTTATCACGACCAGGGTCCGATCCATAATCCGAAATTCACACGGGAATTCAGCAAAATCGGTTATGCTGGCGGTTTTGGGCCAAAACCGCCGGAAAAATTTGTCAACACGCCCGCCTCGATGTGGATGATGGACTGGGGGCCTTTTCCTGAAAAAGATGAAGAAGGGGAAGATTATCGCGTCGCTTCTTGGGCCATCAACGAACTTGATGACCTTCCTGACGACAAACCATTTTTCTTGAGTATCGGATTGTATCGCCCCCATGTTCCTCTTTTTGCGCCACAAAAATGGCACGACTTATATCCAGACGATTCACTCGTTCTCCCTCCCTATTTGGAAAATGATCGATATGATGTCCCCGATTTTGCGTGGAAACTGCACTGGAACATCCCCGAAGTCGGAATGAAGTGGGTGCAAGAAAACGATCAGTGGAAACCGATTGTGCGTTCGTATCTTGCCAGTGTGAGTTATATGGACGATCAAATTGGACGCATTTTGGAAGCACTGGAACAAAAGGGACTTTTGGAAAACACGATTATTGTATTCTGGGGTGACAATGGATGGCATCTGGGGCAGAAAGAGTTGTTTGCCAAAACATCTTTGTGGGACCCGGCAACTGGAGTTCCGCTAATTTTTGCCGGACCAGGAATTAAATCACAAGGAATTTGTCGGCAGCCGGCGGAACTTTTGGACATTTATCCGACACTTATTGATTTGTGCGGACTTCCTGAAAATTCCATACTGGAAGGTTTGAGTTTGAAACCACAACTTCTTGACACAAAAATACGCAGGAATCGTCCCGCTCTGACATCAGATGGACCTGACAATCATTCGGCAAGAAGTGAAAATTTTCGATACACAATTTATGGTGATGGCAGCGAGGAGTTTTACGATCTGCGCGAAGACCCAAATGAGTGGATGAATCGAATTGCGGATTCAAATTATCAGAAAGAGATTTCCGAATTGGAGCAATGGATTCCTCAAAAAGCTGCAAAACCGATGCAGGGAAGTGTTTCGCGTCTGATTGAAAGGCGAGGTGATACATGGTTCTGGGAAGGCCATGCACTTTCAGACGATGATCCGGTTCCTGCACTTGGAAGGATTCCCGAATCGAACGCACCTAGCCGCTCAAAATAGTTGGCGTAAAACACCCCGCGATTTTTCTCATGTCCTGTCCAATGAAAATTTTTTGGCGGAGCTTTTTATGTTGCTTTCAAAAGTGGAAACCGATTTCGGTGAGACGTTCGCTCAATTGAAACATCAGGTCGTCTTCCGCTGGTTCCGAATCGGCAACATAAGTGACCGAAAATCTGAGAAAATGTCACGCACCGGCTCGAAACGCCGGCGACTCGCCACTCGTCGAACGTGGACGCGAATTTTGCATTGCAAAAAATCTAAAACCGTGAACGCATAAAAATAATGAAAGACTATTTCATTGACATTCATACGTTCTTTCTGAATACATCCCTTTTTTCCTTACAATCTCGCGGTTCAGAATATAACTCGATATCCGACAATGCCTGTGTGGAGAGCTTTGCTGCCAGGTCGGTCTCCATAAATATCAGCATAATAATCGGCGAAAAACGAATTGCGTCGCCTTTCATCGAGATGGTAATTGAGTCCGGTTTTGAGCATAATTGTTGATCGGCCCAGTTTCGAACCATCTGCACTGGTTTTCGTCCCCAAAGCTGGGAAAAAGACAGGCACAGATGCCCGATCAGAACCAATAATGACCCCAGAATATCCGACACCAAAATTCCAATCGAGGCAGTGCCATCGTTTTTCGATGTCCAAACCGACTCTCAGAGAACACTGCGAAAGCGCGGACTCGCCATATTGACGAAAGTGTGGATTGAACGCAGATTCCTGCGCCGAGTTAATTGTGCCATATTCTGCGTCCACAGCAAAGTATGGACGCAAAAGAATACTTTTCGGCTCCACAAATAAACGCGAAACCTCTAAATTTGCTTCAAACGTCGAACCATTCAATGCTGTTTTTATATTTGTCCACTGATCTTCCATTCGATGTGTCGTATATGACTGCAAACCGCCGCCTAAAAAACCCCGAAATTCATATCCATTGTCTGAAATATGCCCGAAATAGAAACCGAGTTGATAGTCATGATTCAGTGATGAATCGAGATTGTTTCGTGTAAGTCCTCGCTCATATCCGAGAAGAACACCAATCGAACTCCGTCGTGATGACCAAAGTGTCGAACCGCCCTGCACTCCATACGAGTCAAAGAAATACTTGCTCCCACCGGGAGTCGTGGTCGCAAAGTCGCCGCCTCTTCCAATAGGTGACACCCAGACTGATCTGCTGACCGGAGACGCGGTGGAAAACGATCTTACCTGTCCGAGTACGGAATTTCCGAGATCGGAGGAATCCGAGCGGTTTTGCGCAGATGAGGCCAGTGTCGCACTGCTCAAAAGCGTTTCACGAAACATTTCTGCAAACGCAGATCGATACAATTTCCGATTAGCGACCGACAAATTGACCGTGACAATGTCGCTCGGAGTCGGCAAACTCTGAGCGCACAAATTATCGCGGCAAAACGAAATTAGTATGATGGCACTGCACAGGACAATGATGGAACGGGACATAAACTGACTTCCTTGTCAAAGAAGAAAAGCCCGGAAAATCGAAAAAAAAGATGCACTCTCTCTGGAGTTATCGGACTAAATTCGCATCAAAGTTTAGGAAAAGGAGATGGACATCAGGCGATTTTAATACACAAACATTACCAAATCATTGAAACATCGTTTTTTGTCCCAATTGATTGAGTGCTTTTTTATTGGTTTGCTCGAATCACACATGAATTTTTCAAGTATTTCTAATATACCAAAGTGTCTTTTCTGACGTTTTCGCAATTCGCTCCAAATTTCAACACAAAAATCATTTTTGTATGCTTTGTATATTTCGTATATTCATTTTATTATGTTTATACTCCGCACCGTCATAAAACGATACTTTTGTTAGTGTCATTTGTTTAGAAATTTGCTTTGTTTTGCGAAACATTCGCTTTCTACGAAAGCGGGTTAAACATCTAATTGATGACGATTCGCAGTATATTTGCCGCGAATTACCGAGAATGAAACTTCGTGTTGTCCAGCCTGTCAGTCAGCTAACAAGTTTTGTGAAACTGGGTCGAAATAAACTTTTCATAGAAGCCGGAATGATGTTGTACAAACCGTCAATACGGCGGCCAATTGTAAACAATCGCCGCCTCCTTTCCGGCTTCTATTTTTTTTCAATTTCATCAAATTCGTAAACTTGTTATAGGACGGAGCCTGTTTGTTCCCCGCTCTTGCTTGATCTGACAAATCAATTAGAATATATGAATTGGTGTTGTTATCATCGCATCACATAATTGGCGGCCTCAGTGATGCACAATGAAACATCAGATAAAATACATCCACAACAAGTGCATCCCGACTCGCTTTTAATTTTGAATGAACATGGAAAGATATCCACACCTGAAAACGTCCGATCCCGAAATTTATGACCTGATTCAGAAGCAAACGGCCTTTGAATCATCCACGCTAAAAATGATTGCATCAGAAAGTTTTGCGTCATTCAGCGTTTTGGAAGCGTGTGGATCGACACTCACAAACAAATATGCAGAGGGATATCCGGGTGCTCGATATTATGAGGGAAACGAATTTGTTGACAAAATTGAAAACCTCGCCATCGAACGAGCCAAAGAGCTTTTTGGTGCCGAACATGCGAATGTTCAACCTTATAGTGGTTCGCCAGCAAATTCCGCCGTTTATCGAGCCATTCTCCGAAATGGAGACAAAATAATGGGACTTCCCGTTCCCAGTGGGGGACATTTGACACACGGATGGAAGGTCAATTTTTCGGGAATGGATTATTTCCAAGTTGCATATGGACCCGATCCGGCAACAGGTCGTTTTGACATGGATCAAATCCGCGAAGTTGCTCTGAAAGAGCGTCCTAAAATGATCTGGGTCGGTGCAACTGCATATCCACACAAGATCGAATACAAAGACTTTGCCGATATTGCCGCTGAAATTGATGCTTATCTTGTCGCCGATATTGCGCACATCAACGCACTAATTGTCGCTGGCGTTCATCCTGATCCCGTTCCACACTGCGACATTGTGAGCAGCACGAGTCACAAGATGCTGCGAGGTCCACGATCTGGTTTCCTCTTGTCGAGAATCGAAGATCGGTTTCAATCGAAATACTTTGCCGAGAGCAAATTCAATTTGGCAAAACGAATTGACCGCGCTGTTTTTCCCGGTTTGCAGGGAGGCCCACATCTCCACATAATTGCAGCAATGGCAACAGCTTTCAAAGAAGCACTCACTCCAGAGTTCAAAAAATATGGTGTTCAAGTGGCTAAAAACGCGAAAGCACTGGCTGGCTTTCTCCTCGAAAAAGGATATTCACTTGCTGGGGGCGGGACTGACACGCATCTTCTCATATTGGACTTCCGTGCGTCGGAATTTAGTGGCAAAGATGCTTCTGGTGCGCTCGCAAAAGCAGGGATCATCGGCAATTTCAACATGGTTCCGGGCGATCCTCGCAGTCCATTTGTGACAAGTGGCGTTCGACTCGGAACTCCTGCATTAACAAGTATGGGAATGACTGAAAACGACATGAGACGCGTCGCTGACTGGATTGATCGTGTTTGCCGAAACATCAATAACATTGACGAAGAAGCTCCAAAAATTCGCAAAGAAATCGCCGAATTTTGTTTGCAATTCAAAATTCCAGGGATTCGAGAATGATTGGAATCTTTGGAGCACCTATTTATTGTAGGAAAGCAGGCATCTCGGCCCGATTCAGTTCAACGCCTGCTCGAATTCTTTGATCGACGAACATTCTTCTGCGGTCACGGCGAGCGATTGCAAAACCACGACATCGGCGATTTTCATGAGCCGCTCGTTGATCCGTGCTGGCACGGGGCCAAATTTCGCTTTGAGAAACCCGCGAATTTCGCCTTCTGCGCGCCCTCGTGCTTCGCCTTCTGCTTTGCCTCGTGCTTCGCCTCGTGCTTCGCCTCGTGCTTCGCCTTCAACTCGCCCTCTTGCTTCCGCTTCTTCAAAAACTGTCAGCATCATGTTATTGTTCCTTTCATCAAAAACTGTTTTAGCCGTCTTGTTTAGTGTTTCGATCTCCAACCT
>JBOFGF010000159.1:0-12974 GCA_051649005.1 Thermoguttaceae bacterium
TCCCCCCATCATTTCATCTTGAATGGATACGTTTGAACGTGAAAAATCGAGGTCTTCGAGCCACGGGTCTGATTCTTTTTTGCGATATTGCACTCGGCGACGATCCACACCTAAAATAGGGTCATCCGTTTCCATAAGAGGAAGGACTCCTTCAATAAAGTTGAGGTAATTTTCACGAGCATTCACAGAGAGAGTATCTCCAAATTTTTTTCCTGCGATTTCGCGCAAAAAAGCTGCTCCTAATGCTTTTGGCCAAACATTTCTTATACGCTGATCTTTTCCGAGCGTGTCCCAGGCCGACACGACACGTCCTCGCAATTCGTCTGATGCGTTTTGGATTTCTTTGATCGTTGCTTCATTTGGATGTGACGCATCTTTTGCAATTGTTTCAACTGTTTTCTTGTCGTTTTCAAGTGCAGTTTTTTGTGCCTGAAAATCTTGGCCAATTTTACTGACGGCCATGACAGTCGTGGCAATGACTATCAAGAGACCAATTGGCAGAGCCACCCAAATGGCATATTTTTTAACTGTTTCAATGGAAAATTCGGTTTTTTTGGCCATGATCAGTGCGTCTTATAATTTCTAAAAAAGTATTCAATAATCGTAATTGACGAGATAACTGAATTTTTGAGTCATCTTAAAAGGTTATCAGGCGAAGTAATCTACTCCGGTTCTGTTGTCGCCGGTTCTGTTGTTGCTGCGGGTTCTGTTGTTGCTGGTTCGGGCACAGACATTTCGACAGAAACTTCGGACACCTGCGTGTTGTTTTCATCCGAGACTCCCATTTCTATTTCCACAGTTGCTGATTCAGTTGTTTCCGATTGTTCAGTCTGATTTGCTTCGGCGAGTCGTTTTTCTTGTCGTATTTTTTCTCTTGTACTTGGAGGTGTTTCTTGCCATGCAAACTGAACGACAAAATCGAAACGTCGCAATTGGATGCGATCTTTGGCGTTCAATTTTTCTAGTATTTCTTCAAGATTTATGTTGCTTCCGATTCCTCCGGCGCGATCAAATGAAGGATTCATCAATTGCGAACCGACGCTTTCCATCGGCGACTGTCGTCGCCCTCCTCCCCCCATTCCACCAGCAGAAGCTCCTCCGAAACCGCCGCCGAATCCACCACCGAAACCGCCGCGTCCACCAGGTGCTGAGTCCATTCCACCGCCGCCCATTCCACCGCCAAAACGCCCTCCTCCGCCGCCGACTGGTGCTTTTTTAAGCTGTTCACGCTGTCCTTCAAGATATAATTCCAAAAGCACTCGCGGATTGATAATTTCGGTTTGAATAACTCTTGTAATGTCGAGTAATGTCGGATATGAAATTCCCAATTCTCGCATCGAAACGATGTCGTCCGCAGTTTCGACGCTCATTTGTTTTTCGAGAGTCGAAGGGAGTTTTATGGAACCAAATTTCAAGTTTCTCAAAAGTGTTTCACGCAAATAAGCACTTCCCTGCACAGAATCAGCAGATGCCGGGTTGTGATAGTGATATCCAACAAGTTGAACTACACGAGCGACAGCTTTGTCAGTGGCCCCAGCACTCGCTCCGTCATTTGTTGGACCTGGGATCAACTCGAGTCGCTCTGGTTCTGTCATGTCGTCAAATTTTTTACTCTTCGAAGAAAGAGATGACGATTCGGTTCCGCCTCCAGAACTATCACTTCCGCTGTTCGGAGTTCCTGCATTTTCTGATGCCAGAATGGCATTGATTTCTTCCTCATCTGGATAATACTTGCTGAATTCTTTCAGCGGAGCAAACCACTCGGCCAAATCATCGACGGTAATGGCTTCAATACAGGATATAAAAACACGATTTTGCTGTGAAATTTCTTCTAAACTTTTATTTTCATCAAGGAGAGCTTTTTCTTCTGGAAGAGCTGAGTTTATGGCTCGTAAAAGTTCGAGCCAAGTAATGCGTCCTTCAACATTTGCTGTCAAATTTTTGCCCACCGTTCGGATTTCTTCAAAAGTGGAGACAGCTGATTGTGTTTCGGACTTCATTTTTTTTGAGAACGAATCGACATTTTTCGCCTGAGTTGCGGCTTTTCCATAATCTCCGGTCGAAACATTTTCCAGAGCGCGAGATGCTCCGGCATATTGGAGAGTGAGACCGAGCAAAATGGCGGCGGCACCAGCAAGTGCCCAGGGCTTTTTTTCACGAATAATTCTATCGACGACAATTTCTTTTGGAATTAAATTTGTTGACAGTGACGATTCGCCAATTTGCTGCAAAACGAGTCCATAAGCGACACCGAAAGAGAATATATTCTCTTTGAAGATGGGTGAATCGAGAACTTCCGCACCCACCAAGTGATTGAAATGAGTGAGTCGGGAGACTTCATATCCGAGATTTTGGGTGAGAAATTGTCGCAGTCCCGGCAATTTCATGGCATTTCCGAGTGCGACGATTTTTTTCAGTTTAGCTTTTCGATTTATGCTTTGATAGTATTCGAGCGAACGATGCACTTCAGTGAGCATGTCATTAAAGACGGGGCGCATTGCCTGAAAAACAGCTTTCGGGTCTTGTGCTGCTGCGGCGTTTCGTTTCAAGTATTCCGCTTTTGAGAAAGTGAGTTTCAATCCTTTTGTCAGTGCCTTTGTAAATACATTGCCGCCAATTGGAATACTACGAATCCAGATCGAGAGGCCATTTGTTACAACAACATCTGTCGCATCTGTTCCGACACTTAAAATGACAACAGATTCAGGCGGATTGTCTGGATCATATTCGGACATGTCCAGTGCGCCCAGCATATCAAAAGTTGCGAAGTTGTAAATTGCCAAAGGAGCACTTTGAATACAATCGACATCAATCCCGTTTTGGAGAAATGGTGCAAGTGTTCGTGTGGCGACATCACGTTTCATCGCAAACATTCCGACTTCTGCATCGAGAGAAACCTGATTCGGATTTACTCCGGTGAGTCCAATTGGCTGAAAATCCCAGATGACCTCACTCAAGTCGAATGGAAGCCACTGTTTCGCCTCATATTTTATGATGTCTGGAATTTTTTTCGGATCGACCGGCGGAAGTTTCAAGAAACGTGAAATCGTGCTTTGGCCTGAAACGGAAATGGCGACCTGATCTCCTTTTGTAGAATTTCGAGACAGGAATGTTTGAAGTGTCTCGGCCAAAATTTCAGCGGGGTCAGACCCTGGCTGCGACAGAATTTTGGAGTGTTCAATAAAATCGAACGCCACTGCTTCGATTTTTCCGGGTTCTTCGGCGAGACGACAACGAATCGCTTTCAGCGATGAATTTCCAATATCGATTCCCCAAACAGCAGACGATTTGGCCATGACAAACAAAGGTATTAATGGAAACACGGATAATAAAATGAAACGCTTCAATATGCTAACATGTTTTTTGAAAAAAAGCAATCATTTTTTCAAATTTTGTCAAAAAATTTCCAGCTCAATTTCATTCTTGTTTATTTCGTGGTTTTTCGATCATTAATTCTTCTAATTCTGGATCATAAACATACTTTTGTCCATCTGGTAGTTCCGGCAATTTGATATTTTGAGCACGGATGATTTCTTCCATGAATAATTCGTGAGTAGCAGGCCCTTTTCCGTCGTTTTGAGCTTTGTAAAGCTGCATTGCTTGTGGCACCTGAATCCGATAAGCGGCCATTTCTTTTGAACGAAACAAAGTGGAAATAGGGACGGTCAGTATATCCATCGCTTTTTCTCCGCCGCCGTCATTATAGTGTCCTTTCTTTCCTGCTCCGACATCGGCTTTGACTCGTTCCACATTAGACTCAGAAGATTCGGATGAGATCGACGAATCTAAATCGACATCGGCTTTTTCCTGCGTCTGATTCATCTCAGTTTTATTTTGCTCCACTTTTTCGACATTCAAATCGACTGTCTGAGTAACATTTTTTGTCGATTCTGCGGCCAAATTGGATTCGTTTGTGGAAACGGCATTGGAAGCATCTCCTGAATGGATGGTGGAATTTGGCATCATTGATTCCGCTTTGTTTTGCGGTTTTGCCAAATCACATCCTGCCAGAAGCGAGAATCCTATCAGAAAAAAAGAAAGTAATTGTTTCATCACACTAATGTCTCCAGTGAAGTGATATATCTTTTAAGTGATATAATTTTGTATTGAAAAGTCGTAAAATAATCAATCGGTCAACAAATAAATTTTGCTAATCAATTAGAAACACCCCGCCGGCAGTGCCGGAGTCCCTGCTGTGTCGGCGGTTCTTTGCAAATTTTTGTAACTAATGCTGAAAACGGTGGCAAAATGTCGCATTAAATGTGGTAATTTTTTCAATTCACCCGCCGATTTACATCGGCGGCTCGCTGAACGAAACAACAGCTTTCTACGCAGTGCTTAATTGTTTCGCAAAGCGAAACTGGCAAAACATCGAATTTTGTGCCGTTTGCAGTATATCTGTGCATTAGTATGATTTGGTCTGCCCAGGAATAGCACATGGATAAATGCCGCCGAATCCCGGTTTTGGTCCTGGTTCAGCATCCCAGGCAAGATTCGGTGGAAATGTGTCGAGTTCCGATTTCATGGCATCGTCCCATTTGACCACATTGCCGCAGTATGTCGCCATTCGGCCCAAAATTGCCGTCATTGTGGCGGTGCCACCTATTTCACCATTGTTATATTCTTTTCCATTTACAATTGCGTCGAACATCACATCCATTTCCGTTTGGTGTCCGTCATAAGTCCGTTTCCAAATTTTTGGCTCTTTTCCTTTTTCTTCGAGTACCACTGTTCCATGACCATCCATGTGTAATACACCGTTTGAACCGAAAGCATGTTCGCTGAACGATCCCCAGCATCCATTGATCTGGCGGCAATCGCTGAATCCACGAACGCCATTTTTGAAAACATATTCGACACTGTGATGATCGAATATTTCGCCATTTTGCGGAGTGATGCGAACTTGTCGGCCCCCCATTCCATTTGCTTCGACTGGATGATCGTCTTTCATGAGCCAATTCATAACGTCAATGTCGTGAACGTGCTGTTCGACAATGTGGTCTCCACTGAGCCAGTTGAAATAGTACCAATTGCGAATCTGATGAGACATTTCGGATTCACCTTCTTGTCGTGGACGTGTCCAAAGATATCCAGTATTGAAGAAAATACGAATGGACTGAATGTCGCCAATTGCACCATCATGCACCATTTTGATTGATTCATAATGTTTTGGCTCAAAACGGAGATGGTGTCCCACGACGATCACCTGTTTTTTCTGCTTTGCTTTTTCATTGGCTTCGAGAAAACGTCGCACACCAGGGGCATCGACGGCGACCGGCTTTTCCGCAAATACATGTTTTCCAGCATTAACAGCGGCTTCAAAGTGGCGTGGTCGAAAACCGGGCGGTTCACAGAGTAGAACGACATCGACATCTGTTTTTAGTAATTGTTCACAGCAATCAAGTCCAACAAATTGACGTTCTTTCGGAATATCGACTTGTTCCGAAAAATTTTCATTGAATAATTTGACACTGCCATCAATCACATCTTGAAAGGCATCAGCAACAGCAACGAGTTTTACATCTTTCGTCGCCGTATTTTTTAGTGCATTGACGGCCGCACCACGTCCACGACCGCCACAACCGACCAAACCAATTTTTATTGTCGCCATAAATAACTCCACTTGCAATAAGGAAAAAAACAGAGAACAACAAAGAAACAGTAAAATACTAAAATATACTGTGCATCGTCATCAATTAGAAGTTTAATCCCCACTTTTGCAAGTACGGCATGGAAAGCGGTTGCTTCACAAAACAAAGCAAATTTCTAAAAAAATGACGAGAACAGACGAGAACAAAAGTATCGTTTCATGCCAGACACCCGTTCATTAAAAATGAGTGGTGTGTTTTGCAGGTTTTAATTATTTTGCTGTTTCTTACACTCTGACTAAATTTTAATGCAAATGAAACTTAATTTCAAGCACTCCAATTCTGATATTTATTGAGTGCGAAAAGGTTTGTCATATCGTGGACCCAAAACGGCTTCGGCATATTCTTCAATCTGATCTGCGTGTTCGAAGTATTGGTCGTATACATAACAATCTTCGAATTCACACCTTTCACTGCTGTATTCGCGGCATATTTTGGGTCTCGTCTCGTAAATATGACACCGATTTGTTGCGTCGTCGAGCTGTTTGCATTTGGAATGAACTAGGAGATACCAAGTTTGGTCATCGACGAAGACGGTGGCTCGATCATGTAGTAAAAACCAGCGAATTTGGTCATATTCACGCCAATTTTCAGGTTTGTCGATTGGAAGAGCGAAATAGCGACAACATTTTCCGGGACAAAAAGTACATGGAATTTCTCCGGACGGGATTTGTGTACGTTTCATATACAGGGGATGGAATAAATTTGACGTTTTGTTCGCCGTATGTTTTCACGGATATTTGGTTTGTCTGCCCCTCATTTTTTGTGAGGAACATTGGTGGTTTGCTTGTGTTTAATCGTCTTGGTGAGTCCGAACCTCCCCGCCATTTTGGGCATTCATCCATAAAATGAGGGGAGTAGTTTGACAAAAAAACGAAAAAAACCGGGGACATACATCCCCGGCTTGTTTTGCTAGTGCTAATTTCGTTCAATTAGTACATGTCTCCGCCCGGCATTGGAGGAGCAGCTTTTTCATCTTTCGGAATGTCTGCGACAAGAGCGTCGCTGGTCAACATGAGCGATGCGACACTGGCCGCATTTTGCAAAGCCGTTCGTGTAACTTTCGTCGGATCAATGACACCTGCTTTTGTCAGGTCTTCATAGACATCAGTGAGTGCGTTGTAACCGAAAGCACCTTTGCCTTCAGAAACCTTTTCGCATACAATTCCGCCGTCTTTTCCGGCATTTGCGGCGATTTGAGTCAGTGGAGCACGACAAGCACGCACGATAATGTTGTATCCGGTGAGTTCATCGGTCGGAATTTCACCTGCTTTGACTTGTGTCGAAGCACGGAGAAGAGCAACACCGCCGCCTGGTAAAATGCCTTCTTCGACAGCCGCACGAGTTGCGTGCAAAGCATCTTCGACGCGGGCTTTTCGTTCTTTCATTTCGCTTTCAGTGGCAGCACCGACAAGGATTTTGGCAACTCCGCCGGAAAGTTTGGCGAGACGTTCTTCGAGCTTTTCACGGTCGTAATCGCTTGTTACATTTCCGATTTCACGTCGGAGCTGCTCGATTCGGCCTTTGATTTCGTCATTTTTTCCGCCGCCTTCGATGATTGTCGTGTTGTCTTTGTCGATCACGATGCGTTTTGCTGTTCCAAGTTCTTTGATCGTCATCGATTCCATTTTTCGACCGAGACTTTCAAAGAGAACTTCTCCGCCTGTCAAAATGCCGATGTCTTCGATCATCGCTTTTCGGCGATCTCCATATCCGGGTGCTTTGATTGCACAGACTTTCATCGTGCCACGAAGTCGGTTGATAACAAGAGTGGCGAGTGCTTCGCCATCAACATCTTCGGCGATGATAAGAAGTGGTCGGCCAGTATTGACAACTGCTTCGAGAAGCGGAATCATCTCTTTAATGTTCGAGATTTTCTTTTCGCTCAAAAGGACATACGCATTTTCGAGAACGCACTCCATTTTTTGCGGATCAGTGACGAAATAAGGAGAGAGATATCCACGATCAAACTGCATTCCTTCGACCCACTCGACTTCGGTTTTGAGACTTTTGCCTTCATCGACTGTGATGACACCGTCTTTTCCGACTTTTTCCATTGCTTCTGCAAGTAAATCGCCGATTTCTGAATCGTTATTTGCGGCAATCATGCCGACTTGGGCAATTTCTTTTTTGCTATTTTTGACACTAACTGACATGCTCTTCAACTTGGCAATAATGTCGGCGACTGCTTTGTCCATTCCATTTTTCAGATGAAGTGGATTGACACCGGCGACGACTGCTTTCATGCCTTCATTGAAAATAGCTTCTGCCATGAGAGTCGCGGTCGTTGTTCCATCACCTGCGATGTCGCTTGTTTTCGAGGCGACTTCGCGCACCATCTGAGCACCCATATTTTCATAAGTGTCTTCGAGGTCGATTTCTTTGGCGACAGTCACGCCGTCTTTAGTAACAAGAGGTGAACCAAAACTTTTTTGAATAATGACGTTTCGACCGCGCGGTCCGAGAGTCACTTTTACTGCTTTTGCTAGTTTCGAGACACCGCGTCGAAGTGCTTCGCGGGCCTCTTGGTCAAATGCAATCATTTTTGCCATAATTTGAATCTCCTATAAAATTGTGAATTGTGTAATTGTAAAACAGGGGAGTGTTTTCGTTTACTGAAATGCCCGAACCACTCCGCCCTTTCGGGCACCCTTCCTTAAAAGGAGGGGTGTTGTTTGCGGATTGCCATTTTGTGTCACGAAATGACTGCGAGAACATCACTTTCGCGCATGAGAAGGAGTTCATCGTCTCCCATTTTGAATTCTTCGCCGGCATAAGCGAGAAAGAGCACTTTGTCTCCGTCTTTGATTTGGAACTTCGTTCGTTTTCCATTATCTAGGATTTTGCCATCGCCAATACTCACGACAGTGCCGCGTGCGGGTTTATCTTTTGCGGTGTCGGGAAGATATAGACCACCTTTGGTCTTTTCTTCTGCCGTTTCACGACGAACAACAACGCGGTCTCCAAGTGGTTGGAGTCGCATTCCTTTGCACGCACAATTTCCTTCACAACAAGAATCTTTCTTTTTCGACATGGTTTTTGGTGTACAATACTTGAGTGGTTTTAAGAGGCACAGTGCCCCCTCTCCTGCCAAAACAAGAACGGCGGAGAGAATTATATGCAATTCCAAGCAAAAACCGTGCCAGCAGGATGTATTTGATGTGAAACATTAAAAAAACTTGAAATTTTTTGATGTCTGTATTCTTTTGTCGAAGAAATTATGGCAAAACAGTTATTTTATCTCAAAAAAGAAATACAAGTCTGCCATTTTGGCAGATTTAATTTTGGGCATCATCGGGAATTGTGCATCTCCATGACAACATGAAGTTTCACACTGGGGGATTTGTGCAAAAAGACAAAATCGGTTTTTGTCTTGAAACTTGGTGTAAATTATGCAAACGCCCAAAAAACACATTGGTGTCCCCCAAAAACTTGTCAAAATTTTTTCAAAACGACGACATCGCAGTTTTCATCAGTCCACTAACAAGTTTTGTTTTGCGAAAACGGTTCGATAACAAAAACCGTCAATACGCTCCCTTTGGTCGCTCCTTTCCGGCTCCTATTTTGTCAATTTCAACAAAATAGAAAACTTGTTACTCGGACTGTGTGCATCACAGGGAGGACTGGCGAAAACATTACAGATATAATATGATATGTTGAAGATATGTTGAACAATTTATGCGGGAATATGCCCCGCCGCAAACAACCAAAACGCGGGAATATGCCCCGCCGCAAACAACCAAAACGCGGGAATATGTCCTGCCACTAACAACCAAAACGCGGGAATATGCCCCGCCACTAACAACCATGATTATTATATTCCTTCTTTTTGCATGGCTTTTGTGTTCTTTGATGCCGAACAATCTGGTCGCTCAGTTGCACGAAGCACCGATTCTTTTTACGAAACAGTATAACTATCAGGGACTCCACATTTATGACACGTTTTATCAGTGGCGGCCCGGCGGAGGAATTTATGTTCTCGAAAATCCAGCCGATCCACCTGAAAAACATCGTGTTCGTCCGATCATTGATGCGACGACCGCTGAAACACTCGGAGATGGTGTCTATTTCGACATCTCCCTTTCTTACGATGCCAAAAAAATCCTTTTCAGCTTCAAAGGAACAAGCACCGGAAATAGTACGATTTATGAAATCGGAATAGATGGAAAAGGACTCCGCCAAATAACCAATCTCGACAAAAATGGAAATCCATATTTGGGAAATGGCACAGGTCATCACGACGTAAATCCCTGTTATTTGCCGGATGATCGCATTGTTTTTTGCTCGACTCGATATAGTGGACTCGTCCCGTGTGCAAACAATGGAGTGGCCATCATGCACGTCATGAATAATGATGGCAGTGATATTCACACCATTTCTGTCAATAATGTAACTGAATTTGATCCATTCATTCTTTCAGATGGCCGCATCTTATATGGACGATGGGAATATATCGACAAAAATGCGCTGACAATTCAAAGTCTTTGGACAGTCATGCCGGATGGAACGAACGAAAATGCGGTTTATGCAAACAATATGGTCTTTCCCGAAGCCGTTTTGCAGGCGAAACCAATTCCACATAATGAACATTTGATCGTGGCAACTTTGGCACCGCACAATGCACCACCACGAGGAAGTATCGCAATTATTGATACACGACTCGGCAAAAATGATCCGAAAGCTCTCTTTAATTTTGAGCATCCTGAAAACCCAACATTTGATCGAGGCGAATCATGCGATCCGTGGCCACTTGACGAAAATACCATTATTTATAGTGGTATTCCAAACGAAAATGACGCGCCGGTCATCGACAATAACACTCCTGCCGGAAAACGCAGCAATCCGAAATTGAATGCAATAATGCTAATTGATCGCAGTGGAAAAAAATCGGTTGTATTGAGTGATTCGACTTTTGATTTGCATCATCCGATTCCGATAGTTCCGCGTCCACGTCCCATGATTGTGGCAGATACAACCAATCGGAATAAAATTGAAGGAAATTTTTTCGTCTCGAATGTTTATGAAGGAATGCCGTCTGTCGAAAAAGGTTCAGTGAAGTGGCTGCGAGTTGTCGAAGAAACATCCCGAGTCAGTGAAAGTCCCGGTGGAACACGACTGAACCAAACCTTTTCCATTTCGGCGGCTCTTTCTTGGAGTCCGAAAATTTATCATGGAATCGTTCCTGTCTCAGAAGATGGAAGTGCGTATTTTACTGCGCCATCTGGCCGTGCTCTTAGTTTCCAGCTTCTCGATGACGACTATCGACTTGTACGAAGTATGCGGACATTCGTGCAGGCCGCTCCTGGAACAACACGAAGTTGTGTCGGATGCCACGAATATAAATATAGTGCAGCCACAAGTATCGATCATTCACGCCTTCTTACACAAGAACCGATGCAACTGAAAGACGAATCATGGGGGAGCGGATACCTCGATTATTCATCAATGATTCAGCCGATTCTCGATGACAAGTGCGTGAAATGTCATGGCGGCGAAGACGGATTTGCGAAAGGAATTGATCTTTCAGGTGGCTGGACGGAGTTGTTCAATACCAGTTACGAAAGTTTGACAGCACGCCGCACAAACATGGGAGTTGCCGATTTGATACAGGGAATTTGCTGCATGAATGGCACTGCATATTGGTCGTGCAAACTTTTTGAGCCATATCAACATGGTTCGGGAAATGCGCCACTTGCCGACATTCTTCTTTCAGAGTCGCATCTCGGTGACACATCTTTGACACAGGCTGAGCGCGAACTTCTTTTGACGTGGATCGACAGCAATGGACTTTATTTTGGCACATGGAATTACACGAAAGCTGGCGCGCACAGTCAAGGAGCAATTGCCGCAAAACAGGCTGTTTCTGACATCATGAAAAAAAGTGCCTGTGTCGAATGTCATTCAGATGAACAGGGAAATATTCGCCGTTTTGATAATTGGATAAATCTCGCACAACCGAAAATGAGCCGCGTTCTTCGCGCACCACTCGATCCGAATGCCAAAGACGGATTTGGTGTCGGATTTTGCCGAAACCGAAAAATGGATCAAACCGTAAGTCGTCTCGGCGTTTTGGCTTCGCGTAATTACGCCCATGCTGTCATACCACTCGCCGATTTTCCGAAACAAATTTGGCCCGACTGGGATGAAAATCAGCAAGGAGAGCCGGTTATCACCTTTGCTTCGACAGATGATCCGGTTTATCAACAAATACTGATTGCTATTGAATCGGCCAGAGCAGCACAACTTGCTGCTCCTCGTGTGGACATGCCCGGTGCGAATGAAGTTGGAGAGGGCATCATCGCAGGTCGATTTCGTCAAATTATTCCACAGCCGCTTCCAGTACATGAACCGACTTGTCAAATCAGTGTCGATGCAGCTGGCTTTGTTCGGATTTACTGGGAACGTTCGTCTCGCACAATCGGTCTTGTAACAGAAATTCATCGTTCAACAGAACGCGCAGATTTTGTGCCAAATTCAGAAACGCTTCTCAAACGGACGGAATTATTCGAGTACACCGACAAAGAGCCGCCAGTCGGTCAAACCGTTTATTATGCACTTGTTTTGACGAGTGATCCGGCGACGACATGTGGAACGCTCAAAAGCGGCGCAGTTCTGCAATTTGGCGGCAACTTACAAGATGTCTCGTTTGTTCCTGATCGCGGCAGTATTGAAAGTCGATGTCCTTTGTCAGATTTCAAACCTATTTCGTCGCCGCCGATTTATCGCAGTGTCGATGTGCCTGTTCCTGCTGCTCCCACCGCACCACGTCAAATGTATGCTTCTGTGTTTCCTGGTTATACGACACTCATTTGGGATATTCCAGTTCCCGGTGGTGTCTATTCGTTCATGGTTTCTCGTCGCACCGCAGATGGGAAATTGATCCCTATTTTGGACAAACCGATTGTTGCCGGATCGACGATGGTCGCCACTCCAGAAGATGCCAATGAAGAATTTGTCGTTCAAGCAATTGGACGCGGTGGAATCAGCGATGCAAACACATCTGTCAAAGTGACAACGAAAAAACCGAATCAGGAACCTGTTTACGTTCTTGGTCAACTATCGAAAGATGGCAATCCACTCGGGACAATCCACGGAAATGCAGCATTGACGGGACAGACACTAGATTTGCAAAATGGTGGCTGGCTGGTAATTCCGGCAAATAACGATTATAGTATTCACGGTGGATTAACACTCGAGTTCGATGTCACTTTTTCCGAAAGTGGTGAGATGCCAGTTCTGGTTTCGCACGGAAAATGGCGGCAGTCTGGCTGGTTTTTGCAAAAATTTGGGAAAACATGGCGTTTTCATGTCGCTGGAACGGATTGT
>JBOFGF010000160.1:0-11793 GCA_051649005.1 Thermoguttaceae bacterium
CATTTTGTGCGTCTGACACTTTCCATGACAGATTCAGGGAGAGGAGTGCCGCATCGTGCCATCACATCAATGCCTGCTTCTTGCAAATCCCAGTTAATGGAAGCGCCAGTTGCATCGACGCATTTTTGGGCAGCAGCTGCCAATTCTGGGCCGACTCCGTCTCCGGTAATCAGCGTGACTTCGTGTTTCATGGTGAAATTTGAGGTGAAAATCTATGTCAATAACTACGATATAATAATCGACGAAAACAAAATGACAAAACAACCGCGCAATTGTACCAAATCGCTGAGATGCGTCAACATGAGCGGACATTTTTTGATGACACTTCCGGTCCGATAACAAGTTTTATGAAATTGGGTCAAAATGAAATGCCGTCCATTCCTGACTCCGAAGGAGTCTTAGAACGGTTGAAAAAATGCCAAAAACACCCAGTAAATTAAATACTGGCCGTCTCAGTCAGGATTCGTTCCTGAACACCTCGGCGTTTCATGCTCCCAAACACCTCGGCGTTTAATGTTCCCGAACACCGGCGGTGTTCAATAATGGTAGAAACGAATTTCCTAAAAACACACAACACAACTCCGTCGGAGTTGAATAATGGTCACCGATATTGAACCCCCGAATGGGGTTCGGACGTTTTTGATGTTCGTGTTACTACCGATATTGAATCCCGATGGGATTCGGGAAATGCCATTTCCGGCTTTTATTGAATGGTTGGAATTTTTTCTCTCACGGAGACGCAGGGTTCACGGAGGATTTTTTTCCGCTTCTCCGTGTCCTCCGTGCCTCTGTGCGAAAAATAAACCGTCAATGCGCTCCCATTGGTCGCTCCTTTCCGGCTCCTATTTTGACAATTTCACCAAAATAACAAAATTTGTTGGCGGTCTGGCAGTACATCAACAAACTGAAACAGTGGAATCAATCGTTGTACTGGAGTAATGTCGCAATGTTTGGCGTTTTGATATTTTTGCGACCATTCAAAAAAGTCAGTTCCATGACAAATGCAGCACCTGCAATTTCACCTCCGAGTTCCTCGACGAGTTCTCGGCATGCTTCCATTGTGCCGCCGGTCGCCAAAAGGTCATCAATCAAAAGGATTCGGTCGCCTTTTTTTACCGCATCAATGTTGATTTGAATCGTATTTGCACCATATTCAAGTTCGTAAGATTTGGAAACCGTTTTGAATGGCAACTTGCCTGGTTTTCGAATCGGCACAAGTCCAGCTCCGAGTTCCAAAGCCAGTGGCGCGGCGAAAATAAAACCTCGTGCTTCTGGAGCGGCCACGATGTCTATTCGCCCCCACTCTTTCACCTTTTCGAGAAGCTGTTTTATCGTTTCCTTAAAAGCGGCCCCATTTTGAAGGAGTGTCGTGATGTCATAAAAAAGAATTCCCGGAATTGGAAAGTCGGGGACCGTCCGAATATGCTCCGCTAATTGATTCATGTTTTGAAAAACAAATAAAAGGAAGGAAAAATTATAAAAACAGATGTGTATTCACGGCGTGTTACAAGATACTGCGAAATGCAAAAAACGACACTATTATTCGAGCCATTTTTTGAAAATACGCATTATTTTGTGAAACAACCGCTTTTTACGAAAGATAACTCCATTCGTATTGTACTAATAATATACTGGCTGTCAATTGAATAATAAGGAGACGCGCACAAATAACCAGTCCGATAACAAATTTTGTGATTATGATGAAATTGAAAAAAATAGAAGCCGGAAAGGAGGCGGTACTCCGCCGTATTGACGGTTTGTACAACTGTGCAAATAACATGATTTGTTTTTTCAAAAACAGCCCAAAAAGATGTTTTTGTGAGAAAAAAATGCTTCAAATAGTTTCACGCTGTTACTAAATCCATTCCATCTTTATTGATTGTATCAATTATAGCCAAAATTTCGATTTGCGCAAAAATTCTGATATGTGTGCCCAAATAAGTATTTCTCTTTTTTGGTAATTACCTTCGCCGAAAATAGGAACGGATGGAGATTCTCCATTATTCCGAATGATGAAGGCTATTTCGATTTTGAAACGATATTTCCTTCGGAATCTGACGGACAAAAAAGGAGTGAGATGCAAATGAAATTTTCATGGATGAACAACAATAGTTCCACAAACAGCTCTGTGTATCAACATCACCTGTCTATTTGCAGAACATCATTGTATTGTAATTGGAAACCGAGTGCGGCGATTTTTATGTGCGCCGTTTTGGCAATGTTGTTTGTTTCTGGATGCGTCTCAAAAACGGCCATTTTCGATCCAAAACCGGCTGGAACTCCTATTATTCGTGATGTGAATAAGGAAGGTGCCAAATCGTCATTGCCGCAGTACTTTCTCGAACCACCTGATATTATCACCGTCCAGGCGATTCATCTCGTTCCAAAATCTCCGTATGTCCTCCGTGTTTTCGACGTTATTTACGCAGAAGTGATTGGAACACCTGGGGACGAACCGATTTCAGGACGTTTTTCCATCGAACCTGGTGGATTTATTCAGCTGGGCGGCGGATATGGATCGATCAAAATTGATGGCATGTCTCTTTCCGATGCCGAAAGAGCTATTGCACGCCATTTGACTTATAGTCCCGATAATCCAAGTGGGCGACTTTCCAATCCGACCGTTTCCGCGCGGCTCGTCCAAATGTCAGACATCGAACAGATTGCAGATCAACACATGATCGGCCCCGATGGTTATATCACTCTCGGCTCTTATGGACGAGTATATGTGAATGGTTTAACAATTGAAGAATGTCGGGATGCCATTGAATTTCATCTCTCAAAAGCTCTGGAACATCCACAAGTTGCCGTCGATGTATTTTCGTATAACAGCAAAGAATACTATGTAATTTTCCAGTCATCGGCACTCGGCGAACAGGTTTTTATTTTTCCATACACAGGGAATGAGACTGTTTTGCGTGCCATCGGAAATTGTAATGGACTTGCTCCGAATTCCTCGAAGCGCATTTGGATTGCACGACCAGTCAGTAACTCGCACAAACCCGTCATTTTGCCAGTTGACTGGGTCGCTGTGACTGCTTATGGAGTTCCACACACGAATTATCAACTGATTCCGGGCGACCGCGTTTTCGTTGTTGAAGATCGCTGGGTCGCCGCAGATGGCCGACTGGCCCGCATTTTCGCGCCACTGGAACGAATTATGGGATTCTCACTCCTCGGAGCGACGACTGCAAGTCGTTTCTCAGGAAATGTTTTGCAGGGGGGCGGCGAACGGAGAAATTACTGATCGCATCTCGAACAATCTCGTTTTGGGTCGTCGAAATTTGAATTTTTTCATTTCTTAGAAACAGTGCTACAAATGTTTTTTCTGGAAATAAGGCACTTTTGTGTCTTATTTTCGGCTTCTATCTTATTTTCGGCTTCTATTGAAAAACCCCTGTAAACGCCAACAAAATGGGCGGTTTGTCAACTCTTTCATGAATAATGGTTGTTTATTTGTAGTTGTCATGCCCTTCCTGTTTACGGATTCGTAAAATGGTGTAAAATAATGCGAATCAGTTTTATGTGTTTGATAAATTTGTCTTTTTTGCGCGAACTTGTGCAACATTTTGCTCGAAATAATGCAAAAACGACCGAAAAATCACATCAAAACATACAGCGCATAGTCATCAATTAGACGTTTAACCCACACTTTTGCAAGTGCTGAGTAGAAGCGATTGTTTTGCAAAACAAAGCAAATTTCTAAGAAAATGACACATGACATGAACAAAAGTATCGTTTTATGGCGGTGCGCAGTATAACCGGATGAGACAACTCTGAATGGCAATCTAAATGATAATCAGAATGTCGAAATGGAATGTCAAAAGGAGATCAACTTCCGAAACTAACTCGGGTTCAAAAACGGTCATATTTTGTGAAGATGATTGTTTTGTTGGACCATTAATTACCTTTCCACTTTTTTAGGAGTTTCTTGTGAGCGAAAAATTCAAAATGGTTGATGGAAATGAAGCCACCACTCTCGTGGCTCATGCGTGCAATGAAGTGATGGCAATTTATCCCATCACACCTTCTTCGACAATGGGAGAATTGGCGGATGAATGGGCAGCAAAAGGGAAAAAAAACATTTTTGGCACAGTTCCACAAGTGATTGAGATGCAGAGCGAGGCCGGAGCCGCCGGAGCGGTTCATGGTTCATTGCTCGCCGGTTCGATGACATGTACTTTCACTGCATCGCAGGGACTTTTGCTCATGATTCCGATCATGTTCAAACTCGCTGGTGAAATGACTCCGACAGTTTTTCACGTTTCCGCGCGAACAGTTGCCACACATGCGCTTTCGATTTTCGGCGATCATGGTGATGTGATGGCATGTCGCAGCACCGGATGGGGAATGCTTTTCGGTGGAACGATTCAAGAAACACACGACATGGCGATGATCGCCTATTCGGCCACTTATAAAACACGGATTCCTTTCCTGCATATCTTTGATGGTTTTCGTACATCGCACGAAGTCAATCGAATTGAGCCAATTGCTGATAACGTGGTGAAACAAATGCTCGACATGGAAGCAATCACTGCTTTCCGAAATCGTGCAATGACACCTGATAAACCGTCTTTGCGAGGAACTGCGCAGAATCCTGACATTTTTTTTCAGGCGCGAGAAGGTTGTAATGAAGTTTACGATGCTGTTCCTCGAATTGTTCAGGAAGAAATGGACAAATTCGCCAAATTGACAGGGCGGCAATATCACCTTTTCGATTACTTTGGTGCTCCCGATGCTGACCGCGTTCTTGTGGCGATGGCATCTTCGACTGGTGTGATCGAAGAATATCTCGATTCAATTGGTGGAAAAGAGAAAGTCGGTCTCATCAATGTTCGTTTGTATCGTCCATTTGATGGAGCCGCTTTTGTCGCCGCTCTTCCTAAAACGGTCAAAAAAATCGCCGTGCTGGATCGAACAAAAGAACCAGGCGCACTCGGCGAACCATTGTATCTCGATGTCGTAACTGCACTGGCCGAATTCTGGTCGGGCGACAAATTGACTGTTGTCGGTGGTAGATATGGACTTTCCTCGAAAGAATTTTCACCGACGATGGTAAAAGCCATTTACGATGAACTTGCCAAATCGAATCCACGCAAAAAATTCACAATTGGAATCGAAGACAAAGTGTCGAATTTGAGCATCGCTTATGACAGCAATTTTTCAACAGAAGCTGATGATGTGCGTCGATGTCTCTTTTTCGGTCTCGGAAGTGATGGAACTGTTGGTGCTAATAAGGACACCACGAAAATTGTCGGCGAAAATACACACTTGTCCGCACAGGGATATTTTGTGTATGACTCGAAAAAAGCTGGCTCTGTCACTGAATCGCACCTCCGTTTTTCACCACGTCCAATCAAAGGCTCCTATTTCGTTACAAAAGCCAATTTTGTTGCATGTCACCAATTCGTCTTCACTGATAAATTGGACATGCTAAAACCGCTCGTCGAAGGGGGAACTTTCCTTCTCAATTCGCCATTCGGTCCAGATGAAGTTTGGAGAGAACTTCCCGCCGAACTCCAAAAGGAAATCATCGACAAAAAAGTGAAGTTTTATGTTGTAGATGCAGTGACAGTTGCACGAGAAGCTGGAATGGGAAATCGTCTAAATACTGTCATGCAGACATGCTTTTTCCAACTTGCAAATCTGTTTGCAACAACCGAAGAAGCAATTGGTCACATTAAAACGGCAATCAAAAAGACTTACGGAAAAAAAGGTGATGCGGTCGTTCAGCAGAACTTTAATGCTGTTGATTCAGCACTGGCTGCACTGAAAGAGGTCAATTATCCGAAAGAAGTCACGTCGAAAAAACATCGGCATCTCGGCACTGTCGGAAATCCGCCGAAATTCGTCAAAGAAGTACTTGGTGAAATTTTGGCGCAGCGAGGAAACGATATTCCAGTTGGTGCATTGCCAGCAGATGGATGTTTTCCGACTGCCACTGCCAAGTATGAAAAACGGAATATTGCAATCGAACTGCCAATTTGGGATTCGAGTTGCTGTCTCCAATGTGGTCAGTGTTCACTCGTTTGTCCGCACGCCGCAATTAGAATGAAGGCATTTGATGCCGCGATTCTTTCAAATGCCCCATCGAAATTCAAATCGACCGACTGGAAAACGAAAGAATATCCTGGCTTCAAAATGTGTATCCAAGTTGCTCCAGATGATTGTGTTGGATGCGGACTTTGTGTACAAAATTGCCCCGGCAAAAACAAAGCACAAGAAGGCAAAAAAGCAATCAACATGGAAGACAAGATCAACCACATTGATGCCGAACGCCAAAACTGGGACTTCTTTCTCTCGATTCCAGATGTGGATCGAACAACTGTTAATGCAGATGGAATCAAAGGATCGCAACTTTTGTTGCCCCTCTTTGAATTTTCTGGTGCGTGTGCTGGATGTGGTGAAACACCATATATCAAACTCATCACACAATTTTTCGGTGATCGAATGCTTGTCGGAAATGCCACTGGTTGCTCCTCGATTTATGGCGGGAATTTGCCCACAACTCCTTATTGCGTTGATGCAAATGGACGCGGCCCAGCTTGGTGCAACTCCCTCTTTGAAGACAATGCCGAATTTTCGTATGGACTTCGTTTGGCAGTCGATCAGCAGAGACAATTTGCCTCTGAAATTCTAATTGCAAAACGGGATCAAATCGGCGCAGAATTGGTCGATTCTCTCCTGAACAACAAACAGGAAACAGAAGCTGAAATTGCCCAACAACGCAAATGGGTCGCCGAACTGAAAGCGAAAATTGCTAGTTGTGCAGGCAGTTCATGCAGTTCCGACAAGGACAAATGTATGACTGGTCAGAACTTGTTGAGTGCCGCGGACTCGTTGGTGCGCCGAAGTTGCTGGGCTTTTGGCGGCGACGGATGGGCGTATGACATCGGATATGGCGGTCTCGATCACGTTATTGCATCGGGAAGAGACATCAACATTTTGGTTCTTGACACGGAGGTGTATTCGAACACTGGTGGGCAGGCATCGAAATCGACACCACTGGGCGCGGTCGCCAAATTTGCTGCCGGCGGAAAACGCACACGCAAAAAAGACCTCGGAATGATGGCAATGTCTTATGGAAATGTATTCGTTGCACAAATTGCATTGGGAGCGAATCCAAATCATGCAATCAAAGCAATTCGTGCGGCGGAGGCTTATTCGGGACCATCTTTGATCATTGCATATTCACATTGTATTGCACATGGTATGAGCGATATGAAGATCGGTTTGGAAGTGCAAAAAGATGCGGTCAAATGTGGATATTGGCCACTGTATATGTACGACCCACGCAAAGAACAGCCACTTGAATTGGCGAGCAAAGCTCCAGAAGGTTTCGTCAAAGATTTCGTACTGAAACAGAATCGTTTTGCGGTGCTGAATCGAGCGAATCCCGAAGTTTTTGAGAAGTTGGTTGCTGATGCCCAGCATGACATCACTGATCGATATAACTTTTACTCGTCTCTTGCTTCGGCAAAGAAAGAGTAATCGGGAAACCATCCCGCCCTTTTGGGCTCCCCTCCTTCGAAAAGGGGGGGAGCTTTTTTGTTTGATAAATGGTTCGTATGTTCACAATAAATTAGTAGTGGACTGTGTTTACACACAGATTCATTGGATGCCTTCAAAAATGATGCCTTCAAAAAAAGACGGCTTTCAATAACTTATTTTCATGATAAACACGATCATTAAAGCATCCGCCGGATCGGGCAAAACTTTTCGTTTGAGCAATAGATTTCTAAGTATTCTTCTTGCGAGCAGAGAAGAAATGCCGATTGATTCGATGTTGGCAACGACTTTCACTCGCAAAGCGGCGGGGGAAATTTTGGACCGCATTTTACAGCGACTTGCCGCGGCCGCGCTCGATTCTGATATTTGCAAAAGACTGAAAATGGAATTGGCGGATGACTTGCCATCGTTTTTGCAACAAAATGGAGAAATTCGACTCCTCTCTCATTCAGAAATTGTTACAACAAAAATTGCGGCAAAAGAAACAGCAAATCATCAAAACATCGAAATAGTGAACGCTGAAACGGTGAATTCTGACGACGAATTCCAAATTGATGAAATGGTTTCAGAGCAGAATTTGTTACATATATTGGATCATCTTGCAAAAAATTTGTATCGGCTCCAAATTGGGACACTCGATTCCTTTTTCAACAAAATTGCATCTTCTTTTTCACTCGAATTGGGACTGCCGCCCGGCTGGACGATGCTGGACGACAGTATTTTTCCGCGATTGGTCGCAAAAGCGGTTCGAGAATCACTTGCTGCATCACATCGACATGATGCCGACCATTTACGTCATCTTCTCGAACAAGGAGAGCCGAGTCGCAGTGTTGTTACAGAATTAATCGATTTGACAAAAAGTTGGCTTCCACTGGTACGCGAAACAAAGCCAGAAGTTTGGGATAATACGATTTTACTACGAAACGAATTGTCGGAATCGCAAATCACTGATGCACTGGCACGACTCGAAGTCGCTTCTGTTCCAATGAATAAAACAAAACCGAGTAAGCCGAATGCCAATTTTGAGAAAGCAAAAGAGAAAATTGCGATTCAGATTGAAAAAGGTGAGTGGAAAGAATTTTTATGTGGATCATCTCTTGTTACAAGTATTGCTGCGTCGGGAGATCGCAATTCAGATTCATTTTCCGCACCTCTGCAATACTATAAAATTGATGTTCCAGATGATTTACACGATGCCATTTGGAAATTGATCGAACATGCGGGAGCCGTCGAAATTAATAAAATTGTCGGATTGACTCGTTCCACGCGGCAGCTTCTTGAACTGATTCTCGAAAAATATGACGAAATATCGATTCGAGAAGGAGTTTTTCGTTTTGAAGATATTACAGAGCGACTTGCCCGACATTTTTTTGATTTGAAATCACTCTCGCACCGACTCAATTCGACGACCGAACATTTGTTGCTCGATGAATTTCAGGATACATCAATGGCGCAGGCGAATATTATTCGGCCTTTCATTGTGCAGGCGGCAGAAAAAACGACCGGCTCTTTCTTTTGCGTCGGCGATGTGAAACAGGCGATATATGGATGGCGAGGCGGCGAAGCTCAAATTTTTGATACAATAGAAAAATGGATTCCACAAAACAATCAACCCGAAAGTCTGAATAAAAGTTACAGAAGCAGTCCTGTTATAATGGACGTGGTGAATCGACTTTTTGAAAGTATTTTGCACTGTCCTGCTTTGAACAAATATAAAGATGCGGCGACTGCGTGGCAAGAACGATTTTCATTGCATGAATCGGCAAAAACAGAGTTGCCTGGTTATTGCTGTCTTGAAGAAGTCATTTTTGATACAGAAACGGACGATGAAAATTCAGCTGAATTTAGCGACCAATCAAACGAGTCGGACAATGCAAGTGAAGAAGAAGTGCTTTCCACAAACGAAGTCCAGATGCGCAGATACACGGCGGATCGTGTTGCCAAGTTACATAAAAGCCGACCAGGAAAACGGATTGGTGTTCTTGTTACGAAAAACAAATGGATTGGACCGCTGATTGCCGAGCTGAAACGGCGTGGAATTGATGCCAGTGAGGAAGGGGGAAATCCACTGACCGATTCGGCGGCGGTGCTTCATATATTGTCGGCGATGATTTTGGCGGATCATCCAGGTGACAGGACTGCTCTTTTTCATCTTTCAACAGGACCACTTGCCAAAGAATTAAAACTGGAACATATTGATTTTTCCAGTGATTTTCAGGCGATAAAAAAGGGAGTCGAGCAGGCAGCAAATGTCTCGTTTTATATTCGGAACGAATTACTGACAAGAGGATATGGACAAGTTGTCGAAAAGTGGGGACGCATTTTATCGACAGCTTGTAATCCCCGCGAATTTCAGCGACTTGAAAAACTCATCGAATTATCGTATCAATTTCAGGCCACATCACATGGGACCAGAACGCGAGCTTTTGTTGACTTCATTAAAACCACGAAAGTGGAAAGCCCGTCATCGGCAAATGTCCGTGTGATGACTATTCATGGATCGAAGGGACTCGAATTTGACATCGTGGTGCTTCCCGATTTAGAAGGAAAGCTTGAAAAACAAACCCCGAAATTGATCTTATACAGAAACTCGCCAGATGAGCCTGTTAAATTCGTGCTGAGATATATTCCAGCCGAATTGCAAGTGTTACTGCCAGAAGAATATCGAAACGCATTTGTCCAGCGCACGAATCGGGATGTGGAAGAGTCGCTTTCTGTATTATATGTTGCCATGACTCGCGCGATCAATGAACTAATCATGATTGTGCAGCCGCTTTCCAAAACAGCGAGAGTTAAGCAAAAATCGAACAAATACGAGTATTCGGCCACTTTTTCTGGAGTTTTGCGATCTGAACTTGTTGCTCGATCTGCCGATTCAGATGAATTATTGCAACAAAATTGTGATGTAAATTGTGATGCAAATGGCGATACAAATAACGAGATGGATATATTGCAACAAGAATACTTGCCAGATAAAAACGAAATTAAATCTGTTGTGCTTTTTGAGAATGGAGATCAAAATTGGTATTCCGAACAAAAAATCGAAGAACAAAAATTAAAATCGCAACAAAAAGAAGACATCAAATCGAACATGCCAAGTACTTTAATCTGCAAGTTGGCATCATGTTCGACAAAACCGCCACGAAATTTGCTGCGAATTGCTCCATCTTCGCTTGAAAGACAAATTTCATCAAAGAATTTCGACACTGAACAAGACGAATTGTCGTTTCAAAAATTATCGCCTCCCGAGTTTTATTTGCATTCCGATTCTTTGTATCACGATTTTATTAAGGAAAGTGTTTTCAATGAAAATCCTATTTCAATAGAATGCGCTCAAACGGAGTTAGATAAAACGGAGCGATGCCAAACTGAATTTGATAAAACGAAATCATATAAAACAGAGCAGATACAAATTGCAAAAAAGGGTTTATTTTCAACATCTGCTCCGCGCAGTCGAGAAGAAGCGATGCTCTGGGGAACGGCTATTCATGCCTGCTTCGATTATGTGCTCTCTAAAATCGAATGGCTCGATCAACCACGAATAGCACTGAATCAGATTGACAAAAAAGCTGTGTGTGATGCTATTTCTCGAATAATTTCCACTCAGAAAAAAGTGGAAATTGATGTGAATTTAGTGGTGGAACGATTTTGGAATATAATTCAAAATCCCTCTATTGAAAAAGTTTTATCGAAATTGAATTATCGAATTGGGCCAAATCAGTCGCTCGAAGTTGAACATGAACGTCGCTTTTCCACTCGATTAACAGATAAGGATCAGGCCAAAATAGTGCATGGTTCTATTGACAGACTCGTCGTGATTCGAGAAGGAAATACAGTAGTTGGTCTTGATGTGATCGACTATAAAACAGATCGTCCAATGTTTTTATGCGAAGACGAAGCATCAGACGAAATGTCAATTGATGCTTTTGTACGAAATCGCAGTGAAATTTACCGCCCACAATTGGAATCATATCGAGAAGGAATGGCCCAACTTTTTCGTGTCGATAAAAAAATGATTTCCTCACATCTTCTTTTTGTCGAGCTAGATCGAGTCGTTTTGATATAAGATGTCTTTGTGAGGATAAATCCCGCCGCTAATTTGATGAGGGCACCTCTATTTATTCACCGATTGCCAAAAAAGGAACACAAAACCCAGTAAATCACGGAGCATGTGTTTTTGAAAAATGAATTATTAGAAGTGCCAATGAATAATTGTACTGCAATTACTATCAATCAATGACTCATTGGAGTCGATGACATATTGGAATCAATGACATATTGGAT
>JBOFGF010000161.1:0-22833 GCA_051649005.1 Thermoguttaceae bacterium
CGGAGTTGTGTGTTTTGGTGGGCAATTCGTTTCTACCATAATTGAACACCTGCGGTGTTCGGGAACATGGAACGCCTCGCATCACAAAACCCGCCGATTGACATCGGCGGCTCGCTGAACAAAACCCGTGAACGCATACAAATATCGAAATAACTAAAATTTATCGAAGTATTTCACAAAAAAACATTTGCATTAGAAAATAAATCGAGTATAATCACAATCACTTGACCGAAATACTTTCTTTTCATCCCTTTATAAATAATCAATAATCATGGCCACATCAGAAACAAACCTCAAAAACATGGTCACTGACAATGAATTTTCTCGCCGAGACCTCTTGAAAGGAGGCATCGTCGCCGCCGCCGTTCCAGCAATGGGAATCGCAGCCTTTTATGCCACATACACGGGAACAAAAATGAATCCTCTGCGTGTTGGTGTCGTGGGAACTGGCGACGAAGGACAAGTTCTAATCGGAGCCATCAATCCAGAATATCTTGAAATAAAATCAATTGCCGATGTTCGTCCATATAATTTACACCGCGCTTTTTATGGCGATGTCTATTCAGATGCCGCTTTGAAAGCTCGCCCCGGTATTTTAAGTAAATACGGCTGGAAAACTGAACACGAAGCCCGAAAACATATCAAAGTTTATACCGACTATCGAGACCTCATCAAAAATGCGAAAGAAGATGGCATCGAAGCAATCATTATTGGACTTCCTCTCCACTTGCACGCACCAGCGGCAATCTATGCAATGAAACTCGGTCTGCATGTTTTGACCGAAAAGTTGATGGGACACAGTGTGGCTAATTGCAAAGAAATGGCTCGAATGGCAAAAGAAACGCACAAACATTTGGCCACTGGTCACCAGCGACATTACAACATTTTGTATCAGCAGGCAGTCGATCAAATTCGACGTGGTTTGCTCGGAGATGTCCATTATATTCGCGCTCAGTGGCATCGTGGTAATGCTCCCGGCGGCGACAGCTGGCAAATGCCGATGCCATTAGAAGTTAAACCGGATGATCCACAAGCTGAACGACTCGTGAAAGAATTGGAAGCGTGGAAAAAACAGCTAAATTCGGCTCGTGGCACTGAAATTGAAAGCTGGTCCAAAAAAGTCGCTCAAAAACAGGCACAAATTGACGATTTCGTCCTCGCACTGGGAGGAAAATATCAGGGATTTGACATTAAATCAGCCAAAGATTATGGCTATGAAGATGCCAAATTCCCCGGCGACGGAAAGGAATACATCCGACCAGCCGCAGAAGAATTACTGAGATGGCGACTTTGGAGACGCACTGGCGGCGGTTTGATGGTCGAACTCGGATCGCACCAACTCGATGCAGCAAGCATTTTCCTTGCCGCCAATCAAGATTACTATCTTGACAAATCGAACAGTCCAAAACCACGAGGCGAAAAGGTGCATCCGCTCCGTGCTCATGTTTCGGCAAATCGAAACATTTTCGGTCTCGACAGAGAAGCGAACGACCACATCACAACTTTGGTCGAATTTCCGGCCCCCGACTATGATCCAAAAACAACAGCCGGTCAGAAACGGAAAATTTGCGTCCAGTATTCGACGATCAATGGAAATGGTTTCGGTGGATTTGGAGAAATTGTTTATGGCACAGATGGCACTCTTGTTTTGACCACCGAAAACGATTCGCAGCTCTTTCGCAGTAATTCTGGTGGGAGTCGTGTGGCTGCAAAAGGAGCGACCGGAGCACTTGATACACAGTCGAGTGGACCTGGGCAGGCGGCAGTCGGAGCCGGGGCCGGAACAGCCGAAGTTAGTCGTGGATATGCAGAAGAACTCGAACATTTTGCATGGTGCATCCGTGTCAATCCGAACAATGACGATCCGACATTGCAGCCAAGATGCACGCCGAAAATTGCCCTGTGCGATTCGGTAATTGCACTTGGCACCAACATCGCCGCAGATCGCGGAGAAAGTCTCATTTTCGATGAAGCATGGTTCGATCCATTTAACGATGCAACTCCTGAAACCGACATATTGAATGATCCGGCTGGAAGACCCGACTTAAACAAAGCAATGTACCAAATCTGAAAATGATGATGTGCGTGTTTTTGCCCGCACTGAATCACTTTTTATGCGCACATTCACGAAAAGGTATGCGTTCCAAGAGAATGTATGCGTTCGCGGGCGGGGGCGTTCATTATTTTTTCCATGCCATCGTGTGTTTGTCTTCGACAACATTCGGGGGTGTGGATTGGTTGGAACGAATGTCCCCACCAATAATGCTCTCCTTTTCGAGGATTGGTGCCAAATAATTGGTGCCAAATCGAGTCCAGTGAACCCATATATTTTTGAAATATCATGAAAAACTCTTGTTAGGAATTTTGACGACATTTCTTTTATATTTTTTGTCTCTTTTGGCTGTCTGCGTCCTATATTTGTGGAGGCGGCGACGAAATGCTAAAATCGTTTCGACTCTTTTTATCTGGAAAGAAGTTGGAGCGATTGCATCGAATACGTCGTTTTGGCGTGTTTTTCGTCGCATAATTTCTCTTTCGATGGCTCTCCTTTTGATGACAATTTTGATCACTGCCATCAATAATTTTCCATTTCCATCAAAGCTATTTTGGCACCAACGTCCGACTGACTCAGTTTCTATAAATCGACTCGTTTTACGACGAAATCAGGACGATTCTGCCAAGTTCGAATTGTTTATAGAAGCAATCTATCGCACTTCAAACGATGCGGGAACACATCCTTTTCTGCTCGAAATTCAAGATGATTTTCACCCGCTTTTGAAGCAAGAATGGATGCTGCGTCCAAACCAACCAGAAACCAAAATCATTGCTGGGACTGGAACCAATGCGATGAACATTCTTGTAAAAATCGCTTCTTTTGATGACTCAAAAAACACGTTCGACGTGAATTCAGCCAATTCTGTTTCAAATTCCGTTCCACGAATCGAATCGTTTTTAGAGAAAAAAATCCCTGCTGTTTCACAATTGCCAATTGTGGCTGTTAAAAATGATTTGCACGAAAATTCAAATACAGAACATGATAAAATTGGATGGACTCGGCTCAAACTCGGATTGGCTGCTCTTCCAAATATCGATTTTCGAGTGATCCGTTCTCCCGAAATGCAAGAAATGCAGGAAACAATTTCCGAACAGGCCGTCTGTGTTTATTACAATGACATGCCAGAAATTTTGCCACAATGTCGTGTGCTTTTTGTTACAGACAATCCTGAAATAGCTGAATCTGCTTCGATAAAATCTTTGATTGATGTGCATCCATACGAAATTCGCGTTTTGCCATTCAATTTTCAAGACGCAAATGATGCCACTGCTCTCACTTTTCCGATACAATTGGCAGAATCAATCTGTTATTTTGGCATGTCCCAAAACGATGCCGAGCCGAATAACGATGCCATAAAAAAGCATCCCACGTCTTCGGCGCGATTTTGGTGGTCGCTCATTGCTCTGCTAATTTTTTGTTGTGAGAGTATCCTCTTTCGCCACAAAATTCTCGAATAGATTTGGGCACATCTAAAACCAAATTTTTTGTCCAATTGAACAAAGAAGACACTGTAATTTGCAGTGTCGCATTTTTAAAAAGTATTTTTTAGATGTTCCCATTTGTTCTTCTTGAGTCGAATGAAAAACTTCCCATCTTTGTGACTTTCCATATTTGTGACTTTCCATCTTTGTCACTTTCCATCTTTATCAAAATTGTGTAAATAGCAGCCAGCATGGAACGCAGTATAATGACGGTTTCGTTTACTGCTTTCGGGCTTTTTTATTCACACAAATTCGGGAGTGGCCAAACAAGATTATTGTACAAGAGCAAATTCAATCGCATTTTTATGCCATTCAGGGGTGTTTTTGATTGTCGGAATAACTGCTTCTGGTTCATCTACGAACGTCCACATTTCCAAATGTTTATGTTGAATAAATTTTTCATCGGCGCATTTTTGAAACATTTTTTTGAGTGGATCATAAAAATGCGCCGTATTCAAAATGGCAATTGGCTTTGTAAAAAGTCCGAGGCGTTTGAGTGTAATCGCTTCAAGAAGTTCTTCAAGAGTTCCAGTTCCGCCTGCCAGAGCAATAATTCCGTCAATTCCTTCGAGAAATCGGGCTTTTCTCTGGTGCATTGTTTCGGTGAAAATAACGTCCGTGATTCCTGGATGCGTCCACTCAACTTCGTGCATGAATTTCGGAATTACGCCGGTTATTGTTCCACCTTCGGCCAAAATGGTGTCCGCGAGTTTTCCCATCAAACCGAATCCGCCGCCGCCATATACAACATGCACGCCATGTTGAACAAGTGACTTGCCGAGTCGCGCAGTTGCATCAAAATATACGGCGTCCACTTTCGGACTCGATGCGCAATAAACACAAATTTTCATCACTTGTACTCGTTTCTTTCGGTTGATGCTCAACTCACTTTCAAAGCTGTTCTGCCCGATTTCAAAGAAATTGGTGGTTGTTCTTATTCTTATTTTCCGAGGACTCGGCTTATTTGACGCACAGCTTGCCGAAGCCGATCTTCCTTTTCGACAAGTGCAAGTCGCATGAAACCCTCGCCGCCTTCTCCGAATGCGGAGCCAGGACTCACGACGACATCGGCTTCTCGCAACAATTTCATCGCAAAATCGAACGAATTCATTTGACTCGCCCATTCGGATGGGATTTGTTGCCAAACGAACATTGATGCTTTCGGTTTAACGACCGACCAACCGAGTCGATCCAAACCGGAGCAGAGAATGTCACGACGTTTTTGATAAATTCTTGCCTGCTCTTCGACTTGTTTGTCTGTGTGTCGAATGGCAACAATGGCGGCAATTTGCAGTGCTGAAAATGCTCCATAATCATAATAGGTTTTGATTGTCGCCAAAGCACGGATGATTTCGGAATTTCCGCAGCAAAAACCGAGTCGCCATCCAGCCATATTGTATCCTTTGCTCATTGTCGTCGTTTCAACTCCGACATCAAGTGCGCCGGGAGCGGAGAGAAAACTGGGGGCTCGATATCCATCAAAACAGACATCGGCATATGCCATATCACTCACGACCATGAAACCATATCTTTTTGCCAATTTTACCACTTCGACATAAAATTCAGGTTCGACGACGGTCGTCGTCGGATTGTGTGGATAGTTTAATATCAGCACTTTCGGACGCGGAAAAAGGTTTTGGCATGTTGTTGCTATATTCGACAAAAGTTGTTCCGGTTTGGTGACATCAAGGAGGAGTGAATTGGCACCGGCGAGCATCACCGCATATAAATGAGCCGGAAAATATGGGGAGGGAACGAACGCCGTCTCACCAGGACCAAGAAGAGCGAGGCACAAATGCGAGAGACCTTCTTTGGAACCGATGCAGACAATCGCCTGTGTTTCTGGATCGAGCCTGACTCCATAGTATTTCAAATATCTGGCGGCGACTTCTTTTCGCAATTGTGGCAGACCGCGTGCATGGCTATAAGCGTGCAATCGTGGATTTCTGACGACTTCGATCAATTTATCAATGACGGGCGGAGACGGTGGATCGCTCGGACTTCCCATTCCCAAATCAATGACATCGGCTCCACTGCGTCGCTTTTCGTATTTCAGTTTATTCAGTTCGGCGAATAAATATGGAGGGAGTCTTTTCACTCGTTCTGAAACATCAATGCTGAATGGACGCGAATTTTCGGCCAATTGATCTTCAGCAACTTCGATATTGTTTAGATATTCATTTCGCTGTTCTTCAAATTGTTTTTCCGTTCGCTGTTCTTGTGTCAATTTTTTGGAATCGGAGAGTTTTACAGAAGTCGGAGATAGTTTATTTTTCATGATCAAAGATCAAAATGGTTTTTCGAGTATATTCCATTTTTCCGCTTTCGGAAAAATGATTCTTCTGTATTTTCCGTCGGTTTGCCTAATTTGTCAAGTAATGGCATCTGATTTTCAGCGACGTTGTTGTGCGAGAGATTCCATTGATTCGGCCAGTTCTCTCAGTGCGATTTCAGCTCGTTCAATAGTGCTGTTGTTTTGTTGCGAGAGGACTTCGACTTCTCGCAAACTTGTTGCCACATTCACGACATTTGCCGACTGTTCTGCCGAAGTTGTGGTGATTTGAGCGACAAGTTGCGATGCACCTTCAACCATTTTGGAGATTTCATCGAGAGCAGCGGCAGTTTGATTTGCGATGTCTGCTCCTCCCAAAATTTGTGTATTGCTCGACTCGATCAGATCGGCGGTTTCTTTCGCAGCTTTGGCACTTCGAGTGGCAAGACTTCGGACTTCTTCGGCGACGACGGCGAATCCTTTTCCATGTGAACCTGCTCTGGCAGCTTCGACTGCGGCGTTCAATGCAAGTAAATTCGTTTGAAAAGCAATATCGTCAATAGTTTTAATCACTTTTTGCATTTGCGTGGACGTTTCACAAATATGATTCATTGATGCAATCATTTCGTGCATTTGATTTTGTCCTTTTGTTGCCGCTCCAAGTGCGTCTTTTGTAAGTAAATTGGCTTCTTGTGCATCGTGTTCATTCAACTGAGTAAGTTCTTTTGTGCGATCAATTGTTTGTATCGCAGCATCCAAATGTCCAGTCGATTGTTCGAACCCATGTTGTAGTGACAAATTTGCCTGATTTGCATTATTCATGTCTGAATGAACTTTTGGTAAAACAGAAGCAAGCAACTGATTCTGTTTGTCGCATATAATTTTTGCTGTTACATCGGAAAAAATCTGAATTGAGCCGAGTTGCTTTTGGTGATCATCGCAGAAGCGTTCACAATACACGTCATAAATGGCATTGTCTCGTGTTTCTCGATTGGTTCCAGAAGTGCGATGTCCGAGTGATTGAAATGCTTGGTTAGAAACTTGAAATTTTTCTTTTTCTGCCACTCGGTTTCGGAACAAAGGAATCAATTGCTGATTAACAATAATGAGTGGGAATGGAATCGAATGAAGAATCTGATGACACCAGTTTTCTTGTTTCGTAAATGATTTTTTTGTACAATAAGCAATTCCCCACGCAATCAAAATTGCAGCAAAAAAGAGCAAAATGGAACGATATTTGGCTGATGTCGCAGAAAGTTTGTGCAATTTCGACTTTTCTGCGGTCAGTATTTTGGATGTCGAGTCTATTTTCACTGTTATTGCATCACTGACGGTCTTTATTTTTGCGAGCAATTCGGAATTTCGCTTCAAAATTGAATCAGATGCTAAATCGAAATTTGTTTTTGAAACGACAAGTAGAAGTGTCCATTTTTGTCCAGCCACTTCGACAGGAGCCGAAAAAGTCAGTTGATCTCCAGTGGATGTCGATCCCGATGTCTGATTCGAAACAATCTCATTTTGATTTGGTGAAACGAGTGTGATTTTTGCCGATTTTAACAAAGTCGGATTACTAGCAACAAGAGAATCAATATGTTTTTGGAGAGAATCCATTTTGACATCGACTCCACAGACCGCGACTGTCTCATTTTTGTAACTAATTGGAGCAGACACCGACAATGTAATTAAATCTCCATTCTGTTTCACTGTCTCAGCAATGGATACTTTTCCAGATTTCAATGTCTCCAAATAAGAAGGCATTTTTTCAGGTTCAAAACTATCTGTTGTGAGGACTTCGCCATTTTTGGTTTTGCCACAACGAAATGCAAATCTTCCTCCTTTTTCGGTGTCATGTTCATCAAATCCATTTTTATTCCAGCAGAGCCATGCTCCTTGAATCGATCCATTCTCTTTTGCGAGACGAGAAGTCAGGAAACTCAAAAATTCACGACTATTTCGTGTGGTTTCACTCTTTTCCGATTTTGGAGATTCTGATTCGGTCATTTTCGTTTCAGAATCGTTTGCATCTTTTGCGGCATTTGTATCATTTGCTTTCTCCGTTTCAGATGCGGCAACTTCTTGTGCGACTTGCTCACTGACTGGCGGAGTGATCGATTCAGGAGTTTCTGATTCGGTCATTTTCGTTTCAAAATCATTTGCATCATTTGCATCATTTGCGGCATTTGTATCATTTGCTTTCTCCGTTTCAGATGCGGCAACTTCTTGTGCAACTTGCTCACTGACTGGCGGAGTGATCGATTCAGGAGTTTCTGATTCGGTCATTTTCGTTTCGGAATCGTTTGCATCTTTTGTGGCATTTGCATCATTTGCTTTCTCCGTTTCAGATGCGGTTTCACTCTTACTGCTCACTTCATAATTTGGCAATTCAGAAGGTGTAATTCGTTGCACATCTTCGGCAAATGCCAATTTAGTAACAGAAAAACGAGCATCTATTCCCGTCTCTAATTCGCCAAGAAAAACGTCGCCATTAATTGTGATTTCTGTTTCGTTATTACTGTTGTCGTTCGTGCTGATTTGTTCCGATGCACTCTCAATTACATTTTGGGTTTCTGACGATACTTTCTTGTCACATAAAATTCGATTACTCGTTTTTGCACAAACAAATTGTTCCGCAGTTTTTTCTGATGGAGTGGCCAAAACTGATTCGCTGGAGGAAGCTGATTGTGGAAAAGTGCTCTCCGAAATAGTTGAATCAGATATTTGATTTTCGTTTGTCAGAATAACAATGATGCGGCCATCTTGTAGTTGTATCGCTCGGTGTCCCGGCTTTAATGTCGAAGCAATTTGCTCCATTTGTGCCACATTGTCTTCATCCGAACTAACAATATCACTATTTTCTGTTTCAATATCGTTTTGATTGCTATTTTCTGCAACAAAATTTTCGTTCTCGTTTTCATTTGAGATATCAGCGGTTTTTGCCGTCTCATTCAATGTCGTGGACTGTTCGGCCATTTTTTCAGATGAATCGTCTATATTGTATTCAGCCGTTCGCACGACAATAACACGGCCATCTTTCAATTGAATGGCACGCAGACCGGGCGGCAATTGTGTGGTCGCAAAATCATTCTCAGATAAATTATTTGATCTGTTTTCTAAAACACTTGCTGTTGTATTTGCAGATATGTTTTCGTTCTCATTGTCGTTCGTAGCTGTCTCTATTTTATTACTCGTCTCATCACTGTATTCCAAACTTTCTTCATTGACCAATTCATTATTCGTCATTTTGGCGGTGATTTCAGCTTCGACCGCATTTTTTTCGCCATTTTTTTCAGTAACATTTATGTCTCTGGAATCCAAAAGATATGAGACGGTCTGATAAAAACTTGGTCGTAAAAGAGGGAGCAAAGTGGAATCTCCGATTTGTCCACTCTGTTCGTGTAACTCTTTTTCCACCAAACACGCAGAAGAAAAGGTTTGAATCAGCTGGACATATCCCGCCAGATCGCTCTGAATTTGCTGTGCAGTTTGGGCGACTTGCTGTTTTACTTGATTTTCCAGCGAAGAACGAAATTCTTTAATCGCGGCACTCTTTTGCTCATCTGCAATATCAGTAAGAATTTTGAATTGCCCCGATAGTTCACGCTGATAATCGGAAATGAGTTTTTCCTGCTGTGAAATCAAGTTGGATGCGAAATGATTGGCATTGCTTTTTTCAAAATAATAAGAAAAACCAATCAGACCAAAAGACAAAGCAACAATACTCAACAAAACGGATGTTTCGATTTTCATGGCAAACACGACTCCACAACAAGAATGATCAAAGGGACGCGCTTCGACTGCAAAGCATCATCATGTTTGTGTTTTATCGTATTTGTCCCCCTCTTATCTTGCTTGTTTTAGCTGTTTTATCCTGTCTTCTTGTTTTATGGAGTCCGAATAAAAAAAAGAATCGATATAATTGATACAATCATATCAAAGAAAAGCTCTGAAATGCAATTTTTTTGAGTGATACAAAAACTTATTATCAGACCATTTCACATTCCTGCCATTTTCCGCGGATCGAGGGCTTCGTGTAGTATTTCAGGAGGCAAAATTTCTTTTTCGAGACAGAGAGAGCGGATTGTTTTGCCGGTTTTGAATGCCTCTTTTGCAAGTTCCGCTGCTTTTTCATATCCGATGAGTGGATTCAAAGCTGTGACCATCGAAAGACTTTGCTCGATTGTCTCGATACATTTTTCCTCATTTGCTTCAATTCCGACAAGACATTTTTCGGTAAATAGTTTCGTTCCATTTGTCAGCAATAGCACTGATTCCAACGATGTTTCGGCGATGACTGGCATCATTATATTTAGTTGAAATTGACCGCCGGTCGCACCACAAAACGAAATCGTTTGGTCATTTCCAATCACTCTGGCTGTCAACTGCATCATACTTTCGCACAAAACAGGATTCACCTTTCCTGGCATGATCGAGCTGCCCGGCTGCAAATCAGGAAGTCGTATCTCAAAATAACCACATCTGGGACCACTTGCGAGCCATCGAATATTATTGGCGACATTGAACAGAGTGACTGCGACTGATTTGAGAAGTGCGTGAGATGTGACGATGCCATCTCGCTGCGCATTTGCCTCGAAATGATTTTTCGCCTCTGTAAACGGAATTTTTGTCCATGCTGCGATTGTTTCGGCAAATTTTTTTCCAAATTGAGGATGTGTGTTCAGACCACTTCCAACTGCCGTGCCACCAGCAGGAAGCTCCAAAAGAGGCAGCATCGCCTCCGTTGATCTCTGCACAGCACCTTCGATTTGGCGAGCAAAACCGCCAAATTCTTGTCCGAGTGTCATTGGTGTCGCATCGGCCAGATGGGTGCGACCGATTTTGAGGACATTCTGCCAGTTTTCGGATTTTTGTTTTAGTGCCCGCTCCATATTTCGCAGAGCAGGAAGAAGTCCATTTTGAATTTGTGCCGCGAGTGCAATATGAATCGCAGATGGGAACATGTCATTTGTACTCTGACCGAGATTGACATGGTCGTTCGGATGTATCCGTTTTCGTTCGGCAAATCGGTCGCCGCCGCATAATTCAGTGGCCCGATTGGCGATTACCTCATTCACGTTCATGTTGGTCGATGTGCCACTTCCGGTCTGATAAATATCGACTGGAAATTCTGCGTCCCAAAAACCTTCTGCAACTTCTGCGGCCGCTTTTTTCAGTGCGTCTCGTTCCTGATCGGACAATGTGAGTGGTCCCTGTGAGAACAAATCGAGATCATCATTTACTTGCGCCGCTGCTCGTTTTAGAAGACCGAGTGCGTGAATTAGCGGAGCAGGGAGAGGACGACCAGAAATAGGAAAATGGTCAATTGCTCGCTGTGTTTGTGCTCCATAATAAGCATTTTGGGGAAGTTGAACGCTCCCCATCGTGTCATGTTCCGTTCGCATGAGTAATTCTCAAATAGTTTTTGTACATGTTTGCTGAATTTGAAAAACAGCAAACAAACAGAATAAAATAAAATCCAGATTAACTCCCATCCTTTCTAATGAAGGGGAATCACAGGACGCGGGGTTCGACTCACCAGAACCGAAATTCGGCGCGTCTGCCAATTGCACCAAGTCTGTGTTATTGACCGTCTGCGTTATTGACCGCCTGTGTTATTGATCGTCTGTGTTATTGATCATTCTAATGTCATTCAGATTATACATGTGGGGCATCAGATGTCAACATTCCAGTGGCACGACATTCCATTCAGTGGCACGATGTCGTCTTTGTTGCACTTGAAATTCTCCAATTTACGAGATAAAATGAATTTGAGCGTTTGTATCGCCCCCATTTTTTCAGAAAGGCTTTCAATGAAATCAATTTTGTGCATCATTTTCGGGCTTCTTTCCACCACTTTTATCTGCGGACAGCAATCCGATTCGCCAAAAGATATGGAAAAAGCCATCGAATCGGAAGTAAAAAGGCCTATTTCCAAAATAATTAATTCGCCGACTCGATTCTCCGATCCAAGTTTGCAGGCCGACCTATCCGAACATCTCGAAATCGAAAAAAAGGAGTCTCCAAAATTAGAAAAAGACTTTTTTCTCAGAAAAGTTTATGTTTCAGAAAAAGGAAAACCCTGGTTCGTCGATCCACAAAAGCATTTTTGGCACGCATTTCTAACTAAATTGCGTTTCGGAGAAGGAGCGGGAGTCTCTTTGAATCGCCCATTTTTCCCACTTTCGGATGATGTTGAAATTGTCGTCGTCAAAAATGGCGAAACAATTGATAGCACGACCTTTTATCAATTGCCAAGTTGGCGAGACGATGTGATTTGTTACAATATTGGAGACCAATGTCCGCAACAAAAAAATGAAGTTCCTCTTTTCAATCTAAGCACTTCTTTTCTTTGTCTCGAAGATGGCAAAATTCCCAATTTGTATGACTTACAAGCAAACTTTCCCGAAGCAAAAATTGGTCCGTATCACGAATTCATGGCGAAAGCACCACAGATGATACGCAGTCTCGAAAAAGTTGGCGAACTCTCAAAATCGAAAAAAATGATGAAAATCAACGATTCCAACGTGGAATTGGTCGATTGTGGCACTGAATGGCAAACACTCATTGATCGACTTCGCGCCGTTTATCTGAATTATTTGAGTACAAATGCCCTCTGGTGGTATTTCGGAGAAGAACGCATGAATGCGAGTGCAAAAGCAATTCTTGGTGAGCAATTCGATCCGACGACACTCGAAAAAATGAACTGGGCACCTCTTTTTCCGAATCCAGACTGGCTCACTGGTTTTGGCACGACTCGTCTCATTCATTCGGAAAATGGCGAAGTATTCGTGATTGATGTCGGTTCAAATCAGGCCGCAGAACAGATTATCAAGGAACACGAAGAAGGAAAATTGGGGAATGTTTCTGGTATTTTTGTTACACATTATCATTATGACCACAACACGGGAATTCCTAGATTGCTCGTAAAACATCCGGCCCCGATTTATTCAGTCGAACCACTTGCCGACATTTTGGAGCGGCCCGGTGCTTATCGAATGGCATGTTTGGCGAACGTCCCTTTTTCTGTGCAGCGACTGAAAGATGGGCAAACAATGAAATGGAATGAATTTCAATTTACTTTTTTCGATTTTCCGGGGCAGACGCTTTATCACAATGCACTTTTAGTACAAAAAGGTGATGAACGACCAATTTTTTTCATTGGCGATTCGTTTGCTCCGTCGGGACTGGACGATTATAGTACTTGGAATCGCAACTTACTCAAAAATGGAAAAGGCTATTTCAAATGTCTTGACATAATTCGCAAAATGAATCCGACTCCGCTTCTTGTAAATCAGCACGTCGAAAAGCCGTTTGAAATGGATGCGGCAAGAATTGATTACATGGAACAAAAACTTCGGGAACGTGTTGAACTTTTGAAAGAACTCCTCGCCGTTCCTGAAATTAATTTCGGTCTCGATCACGCGTGGTGTCGATTCGATCCTTTTGTTACAGAGTTGGACGTGCAATCTGATAATGTCGATGTCAGAGCAAGTACGGAGGAAATCAAACTTGTCATCACGAATCATTTCGATGAAGAAACGACTTTTAATGTCCAATTTTATTGGGACGAAGTGTTTGAAAAGCGACTGCGCTCTGATTTGCATGAAAAGTTACAAAAAATCACAATTGCGCCCAATGAAGAAGGGAGTATCACACTGCATCTGGTCAAAAATCGACTGGACGAAAATGAGGCGAAACAAGGAATTCTTTCGGCCACTGTTTCCGCCGGATATTATTCAAAAGATTCTTCGATGAAATCAAAAGATTTTGTCTCAGGAATGTGCGAAGCATTTATTATCGCCAAACCAGCAGATAAATAATAAAAATAGAAATAGAAATAAAAACCAGTAAAAACAGTAAAACATTGAACTCAGTATTATACTGTCGTTTGCATTAACTTGTTTGTTTCCACAATTAAAAAGTAACTTTTGTTAATGGCGACAGTAATAACTCCCCTCATTTTATCTAAATGGAACGCGCGGGCGGAGTACAACAACATCACTCCCACCAAAAAATCCACGAAATCTCGCGGCCTCTTGGTCTGGTCGCCGGGAGATTGTGTGTTATAATGTGATGAAATGTATGATAAGAAAATGATGCTTTTTTGTCCTCATAAGAAACAAATCCACAGTGCCAAATGGGACTTTCCAACTTTTTTTACGAAAAAAACGACCGAAACTTTTCTGAGACCGCCTTGTTGCCTTCTGGAGATGAGCAGCCACCGAGAAATATGCTAATTGCCGGTTCTCTGGTCGTGATTGCTGCCATTGTCATCATTTGCGCCGGAATTAAAGCCGCCCAAAGCATTGTTGGACCATTTTGTCTCGCTGGTTTTCTGGCAGTAATTCTGACCGCTCCACAAAGATGGCTCAAAACAAAAGGATTTTCCGACACAGGGTCCGCTTTGATTGTCTCGTCTGTCGTCCTTTTGTGCGGAATGTCGATTATCTGGATTCTTGCTGGGTCCGTCAATCAATTTGTCAATCGCATTCCAGTTTATTCGCAAAAATTTAGCAAAACGATCAAAGACATTGATGATTATCTGGAGCCGTATGGACTTTCGTTGCAGGGAGGCACGAAAGAAAAACCGATAAACTTTATTCAGCGCAGATTCTTGGAAAATGGTTTACTTCCAACTGGCACATTGCAATTTCAACCAAACACAAATGTACTATCGGAGCCAAATGGTGCGACTGTTTCAATCTCAAATTTTCCAGAAAAAAATCTGAATACCACGCCAGTAATTCCTTCCATTCAGGATGGAACATCCGCAGAAAATTCCAAACCAGATCAATTTGAATCCGATCCCAATACATCTAATTCTACTAATTCTAGTATCATCGAAAAAAGAGAGGCGACGGAAAAAAAACCAAACGAAGTTAATGAATCGAAAAATGAAATGCCACATGATTTCGATTCTCGGTCAGAAGAAATCGTTCATGGAAATCATCATTTCGAATCGGCACAGAAGGATTCCATTTCGCCGAGTATATTGCCGTCCGATTTATTTTCAAACGGCAATAGTGCATCGACGCAGACAGTCGGCATCGCTGGATATATTCGATGGGGCGCAGGAGAACTCGGAAAACTCGCCGTGATCTGTTTCATTGTCATGATTCTAATCGTATTTATGATTCTCGACTCGTCCAGAATTGCTCGAAACATTCATCGTGTTTTTGGCACGCGCGGACATCAGGGAAAAACTCATAAATCGTTTCAAAAAATCGTTGATAAAATTTGGAAATACATGCTGATCAAAAGCATCATTAGTTTCTGTGTCGGATTATTTGCATGGATTTTACTAATCGTAAATGGTGTCGATTATGCGCTTTTGTGGGCACTGGTGGCTTTCTTTTTGAATTTCATTCCAAATATAGGCTCCGTTATTGCTGCGATTCCACCGGTCGCCATCGCTTTTTTTGATCATGGACTCCCGACTTGCATTATTGTAACTATCGGCTATTTGATCATTAATCAAACGCTCGGTTATTACATTGAACCGATATTTCTTGGTGACGGACTCGGTATTCCTCCACTTGTAATTCTGATCTCTCTCATTTTTTGGGGATGGCTCCTCGGTTTAATTGGAATGTTCTTGGCCGCTCCACTTACAATTGTACTAAAAATCATTCTCGATTCGTTCGATGAAACTCGCTGGGCCAGCATGATAATGGATGGTCCGAGCGGCGAATTTCGTATCGACGAAAAATGACGTTTGTTCATACCATGAAAAGCGGCTTTTTTGCAGAATATCATGGTGTCACCAGAGAGAGTCCCAATGATATCCAAAAAGGGAGAGTGATAATCGAAAGGAATGTGTTACTCAAAATCGTGTCGAATGCCGTGTTTACATCACCGTTGTAATGTTGAGACAAGACAATCGGAAAAACGGCCGATCCCATCGCACCATGAACCACCAGAATTTGCCGAATCGGCATTGTACATGGCAGCCAGAGAGCGAGTGCGAGAAAAATCGCCGGCATGACCAAAAGCCTCAGAAAACAAGAGCAAAATGCGATTCGAATTGTTTTTTTCCAACGAGCAGACAAAGAACCACGATGTGTCAAATCGGCGATAGTCAGTCCGACCATTATTAGCGACATTGGAATCGCCGCCTGTCCGAGTGCCTGAATACAGGTGAAAATAAACTCGAAATAATGGGCAAAATGTGACATCTCCGATTCTGGAACGAGGCCGCTTTTGAAAAAGAAATTGAGAGGAACTGCCACAAAAATTGCGATCAGCGGCCCATTTATGATTTTTCGCCATGAACTTATATCGACCTGCCCACTCAAAGTGAAGACGACCAGTGTCCAAACGGCGATTTCGACCCCCAAATTTTGCAAAAAGAGGACTCCCATGACACTGTCGTTCCCAGGAAAAAGAGTGGCGACAATCGGAATTGGAATATATCCATAGTTTAATAGGCCGATGCAGGCGGCGAATGTGCGACGTTGCTTCGTCTCGGTCAAACCGATCTGGAATCCGAAAAGTTGAACAAAACAGAGTCCGATTCCGATTCCGACGGCAGTCATTCCAAATCCGAGAAGAGGAGGGAGCCACAAATTTTGCAGATCGGCAAAGGCATCGGTGCGCACAACTTTGTCGAAAATCAGGCATGGAAGGAGGAGATCGACGATGAGTCGAAAGAGTCCCTGATCTGTGTCAGCGGAAACTCGTCCAGCTTTTCGGAGGCCGAAACCGAGAAGCATAATACAGAGCACGGCCAAAACCGCCTCGAATGCAATAAAAAAAGAGTCCAGCACGGAAATGTGGGAAAGGAAACAGAGTGGAATAAAAAACGGAATTTTTACGATTGGGAGCTGCGCAGAAACAATTGAACCATTTTTTCTCACAAAACCACCTTTTTTGTGAGCAGTTTTTGAAAAAATCAAATCATGTTATCTGTGCGCGGCTCCTATTCTGTCGTCCTTCACAAAATGTTGCTTTTTGAGTACGAAAACATACAATTTAATGCGACATGTGGTTTAGATTAGAAGCAGAAAACAATTTCAAACGAGCGGCTCACATATCTGGTGTCCAGAGTGCCGAAGTTTTGCCCGATGCTGGTGCATCAGAACCTTCGGGTGTCCAAATTTTATTGTGGGACTCACCATCAATTTCATTCATTGTTCTTGTTCTTGCTGCTGACTGTTGTACTTGAAGTGTCGGAGTTCCGTCCGGGTTCAGCAGTCCGAGTTGCACAAACATTTGCTGAAGTAACATCATAACTTGTTGATTATCTTTGTAACGAGTTACAATATCTTGTATCACATTGTGTGCTTCTTCGATTTGATTGAGACCAAGACGAAGTGGGATTTCGTGCAGACACCATTCTGCGTCGATACTTCCAGTTTGCGCGGCTTCATGTTTCGCTTTTTGAATCCATTCAAGTGCTTCTTCGGAGTTGCCGAGTCCACGCGCAATTCCGATCAGTGAGCTGAAAGCCAGTGAACGCGCTTCTGGTGGCATTTCAGTGATGGGACGATCCAGTAGTTCTTTTGCAAATCGAGAAAGTGAACGTGGTTCTCGCATGATTGCCACAATCTGGATTCCTTCGACAAGTGCAGATGTTGGCAATTTTGACACGTCAAAGCGAAACCACCGCCAAACTGGATGCTGATCAAGAATTTGCAATTTTTCTTCGTCTGAACCTTCGGGAATTTCGATGGTGTCTCGTGTCGGAAGTCCGAGACGAGTGCGAAGTGCATTTGAAAAATTGATGCCTGCTTCTTCATTGATCCAGTGTTCGATCAATTGAATGGCGGCCAAAATGCGGATTCGATAGTTTGGATCGGACGACGCTTCTGACGGAGTACGATTGTCGAGCAATCCGAGTGGCAATTTACACCATTTATCGATGAATTTCACATTGTAATAATCGCGTTCAAGGTTTTCGATTTCTTCTGGTTTAATCTCTCTTTGCGACGAATACTTGAAACGATATTGGGAAAGTAACTGTGAACGCGAAACACTCATCAGAGCATCTGTTCTGACCGCTTCTTGGATGATGTCTCCAAAAAGCGAACGCAGTTCATGTTCGATGTCGGCTTTTTGGTCTTCAACTACATTGATCAATTCCAATCTGGCGGCGCGGTCTGTTTCTTTTCCAAAAAGAAAACACGCTGCTCGCAGAGATGAAATCGTTTCCAAAGAAAGTGGGATACTTTCATCGACAAAAGGTTTGTCCAGCAAATTTGCACCAATTCGTGGCGGCGGAACATTTTGTTCTCGAAACATTTGTGTGTCGAGAGTCATGTGTTGAAAAATCGGAGCTGAAAGCATGATTTCCTGTGCGCGATCTGGATCGGTAATTGGATACTCGATTTTCAAAATGCGGGTCTCATCTCCGAGTGGATTTGGTAATAGGAAAAGACGAATCGACTCAGCATCGACCGCATCTTCGAGTGGCGTGTTTGGCATTTTTGCAAATAGTCGAAGTGCTTCGCATCCTTCGTCATTTCGGAGCAACCAAAAACGTACAATGGCGATGTTCCACCACAAAGTGGGCCATTTGTCGGCATTTGGAATCAGTAATTCCAATTTAGCCAGTCCTTCTTTCCACCGCAGAAAAGTCAGTGATTCGAGAGCATCTTCAAAAATGTCTCGTCCCGGAAATGAATCGGGACAATCATATTCGAACATCATATCTCGAAGCATCAGAGGCAATTCGACGAGTGATGTTGCCTGAGTCAAGAGTTTATTGGCCTGTTCTTGCACCGATGGAAAACGTTTGAGCTGATTGCCGAGTCCACATGCGGGAATTACGAGTCCACGCATCAAAAAGACTGCGCCCAGTTGAAGAGTTGCTTCGAGTAATGTGCTATAAGCGGTCCCTTTTGGGACACGTTCGAAAGCATCGATGACAACCGAAAGAGCTTCCTGCATTTTATCTTTTGCGGTCAGAACAATCGCGTATTCGGATGCTGCAACTGGATTTTCAGGTTCCCTCTTATAAAAAGATTCCGCCAAAGGAAATGCTTCATCGAGTCGATTTTCAGTCCGCAAAACTGCGAGTTTGGCAGCGACCAAGCAGGCACGATCTGGATGTGTCTTTTCAAGTGATTCAATCAAAGAGAGACATGCCGCTCCTTGATTTGAACCAAGAAGGCGTTCAATTTGTTCAATTTCTTTGATAATATCCGAGCAGCAAAAGCGGATTTTTTTTGTGTGCCCACCGGGACAAAGCGCATACGGATCAATTGACATATTATAGTTGGAAAGAAGATGTGGCGAAAATGATGAAAGATGTGGCAATGAAACATATCATGCGATGACTACAATATCATGCGATGACTACAATATCATGCGATGACTACAATATCATGCGATGACTACAATATCATGCGATGACAACAATATCATGCGATGACAACAATGAAATGACTACAATTTTGACAAAATGGTTTGTGCGATTTATTGTATCGCACCAGAGTCATTCGTGCAATCCCCTTTTTTTGCAATTTATCTTGGGGAATGAAAAATTTATTTTTTTTCGATTGATTTTGTTTCATTTGTGTTTTTTTTATTGCGAGTTGCCCACCAAGATCGAAACGAACCTTCTGGAGGCGGAGTCGGAAGACATCTGCCCCGCGTCCATGCACCGAGTTTGTCTGGGTGATATGGCAAAAAGGGAGCAACACGAATTCCACCTTTAATAAATCGCATCAGAGTCGAAAATCGGAAACCAGTTTGCATCCAGAATGCGAATTGATTCCATGTCATTGATTCCATGAAATTTCCGACTGGCAGACGAGGCCGATGTTTAACCGCTTTTCGGCGTTCTCGTACAATCAAATGGGCCAAATCAATTTTAACAGGACAGATCGACGAACATGCTCCGCAAAGAGAGCAGGCAAGTGGCAGTTTCCATGTTTTCTCAATTCCTAAAAGTTCTGGAACCAGCACACTTCCGAGCGGTCCTGGATAAACCCATCCAAAAGCCCATCCGCCGACATGTCGATAAACGGGACAATTATTCATGCAAAGACCGCATCGAATACATCGCAGTATTTCGTGAAAAGGTTCATCGGCAAGTGCTTTTGTGCGTCCATTATCGATCAAAATCAGATACATGGTTCGACCAGGCGCGGGGCCATTGAACAAATGTGCGTAAGTTGTCAATTTTTGCCCAGTTCCCATTCGGGGCAACATATTCAAAAAGAGTGGGAGATCATCGAGTCGGGGCAAAATTTTCTCGATTCCCATTAGTGCGATATGAACACGAGGAGAAGAGGTCGAAAGTCCGATATTTCCTTCATTTTCGATTAGGCAGAGAGTTCCAGTTTCTGCAATTCCAAAATTGACACCAGAAAAACCGAGATCGGCTTCGATAAATTCTTTTCGCAATTTTTTTCTGGCAATTGCAGTCAATTCCTCATGAACGGCAGTAAAAGGTTCGCCGATTTTTTCGGAAAAAAGCTGGCCGATTTCTGCCGCAGAAAGGTGCAAAGCGGGAGTTACAATGTGTGTCGGTCTTTGTCCGGCCAGTTGAACAATATACTCTCCGAGGTCGGTTTCTAGTGCCTGAATCCCATTTGCTTCGAGAAAATGATTCAGGCCGATTTCTTCTGAAACCATCGACTTTGCTTTGACCGCTCTTGTAACATCGTGTTTTTTTGCCAATTCGAGTACCAATTGATTCGCCTCCTCGGCATCTTCGGCCCAAAGAACGGTGACTCCTTTTGCTTCGAGTTTTTGCACGAATTGTTCGAGTAATGAATCAAGATTTGCCAGTACGAAATTTTTGACTTCTTTGGCACTTTGTCGCCATTTTGGCCAATCTGGAATCGCCCAGCAGACCGACAAATTATGTTCTGCGGAGCGGAGAGATGTCGGCATTAGCGATTGGGGGCCTTTGGCTTCAGAAAGTCCTTTGGTTTCATCAACAAGAAATGGTGCGCCTGACATAAATTATTTATTGTTTACAATGAGTTTATTACTGACTGTGTTTATTTTCACAGTGGATTTATTATTTACAAATTATGAACTGAAAAGTGTAAACAGCACCAGCAGCGATGGTTCTCTGAATACTTCATATTATCATATACTCAAAAAAGTCACATGTCAAAGCCCAGTCATAATTGCCGACTAACAACCGCCAACTTACGCCGGCGGCTCGCCAAATATGGACGCGAATTTTGCATGGCAAAAAATCCAAAACTCCGTGAACACACACAATTTTTGTTTTTTTCTGATTTTGCTCTTGTTTTCGTAATGAAGTAGGATTAGAATGAAGGTTCAGTGCCGCCTGTTTTATACATGGTCAGAAAAAATGGTCAGAAAAATTTTGCCGCAACAACTCTCATGTACGAGTTTCGTTTTCTATTGACACCAAATTTGATCCCGAAATCGCTTCTTGAAAAGTCATACTTTGCGAGCTGGGGACGAGTGCCCCGTCCAACGAAGGTGATCGTCGAAGGGAACGAAATGGTTGTTAGAACAGATACAAAGGGAAGTGGAACGATTCACGTTTTGTATCCACACCGATTTCCAGGAATTCTTATCGAATCGACCGAATCGCTTCTGAATAATGGCAAACCTTATTGCCTCATTAAAGAATTGGCTCGTGGTGCTCTCGGAAGACTTGTGCGCAAATGGTTTGAATGGCAAATGTTGGGACATCACATTTCTCCAGAACATCGAATGAAATGCACTCAGATCGCGCGACGATTTTCAAAAGCCGCAGTCGCAGATATATCGGATGTCAATGTCCAATTCGAAATGGGTGAAATACTTGAAGAATTAACGCAGTTAGTATTCGCCAGTTCATTGGCACACTCCGAACAAACGCAAGAACGACGAGGCATCAACGCCGAACAATGGCTTCCACGATTTGGGATTGGAATGAACCACCATCCTTTTGACACGCCGTATGAATTTGGGCAATATGCACCGTTCTTAAACAAAGCCTTTCAATCTGTGTTGCCCGCGCCGACATGGAGAGAGTTGGAACCTGAACCAGGTCTGATTCGATGGGATTTGCTGGATCGTCGGCTCTCTATTTCAGCAAGATTTGGATTCGATATTGTGATGGGGCCTCTCCTTTCATTTGAACAAGAATCGACCCCCGACTGGCTTGTTCCGCGTCTGAACGAAGATGATGTTTTTGAGAATCATGCCACTCAATTTGTTACAAGTATTGTCACACGATTTGGTGACCTTGTTTCTGCTTGGATATTGGGCACTCAGGTCAATTCATGTCATTTGCCACATATTTCACAATTGCGAGTGGTCAACTTGGTTCGTGATTTAGCACAACTTATCCGAAAAAAGGGAGTTGTTGCTCCGATTTTAGTCGGAATTGATCAACCATGGGGAGAATACACGCTGGAACAAACATTCGAATACGATATTGTCAACATCGCAGAAATGCTGATGAGTTGTCGTGAAATTGATTCCTTTCTCTTAAAATTTCAATTTGGACTCGACAGCAAATCGTCGTATCCGAGAGACCCAATCGCACTGGGAAGCTTGCTCGACATTTGGGGATGTTTGGGCAAAGCACTTTATATTTCCTTTTCTGTTCCGAGTATTCCAGAAAAAACACTCTCCCTCGATCCGACAATTCCTCAGGAATGTCTGTGGTCGGAAGGTCTTCAGCAGATATGGACTGATATTATTTTACGAACAATTTTGTCAAAACGATCTGTGCAAGGAATTTTTTGGAACTCGCTCCAAGACCGAGTGGATGATTCGCATCCAGAAACAGCCAGTTTGGAACGAAGTGAATCAGATGGTTTGATCGACTCGAATCGTGTGTTAAAACTCGCCTTCAAACACTTTTCAGCAATGCAGCAAAAGTAGATGTCGCGCAATAAAAACAACACCTTTCGACGAAACACAGCAAAACAGCTACGAAACGGGGACAAACAACACATTTTTTCACACTTTTTTCGGAGCATGAATCATGACAACAGCAACAACTCCGCTTTTATCGTTTGAGGAAGCACTCCAACAAATTACTGACAGAATAAGCAAACTCGCTGCGGCAACAGAATTTTCGGAGCAGGAACGCCTGAAAATGC
>JBOFGF010000162.1:0-8146 GCA_051649005.1 Thermoguttaceae bacterium
TTTCTTGAAGCGACTCCGAAATCCGCATCACGAAGTAACAGTGGCCGTAATTGGAGAATTTGCCGACACACGAGATGCGTATAAATCGACGTATGAGGCTCTCGATCATGCTGGTGTGACGAATGAAGCCCGAGTCCGAATTAGGCGGATTCCGAGTCGAGACGTTTTGTTGCCGGAAGTTCGCACTGAACTTGAAAAGATGGACGCAATTTTAGTTTCAGGAAGTTTCGGCGAATCTGAAATCGAGGGAAAAATCGAAACTGTCCGAATTGCCCGAGAAAAGAAAATTCCATTTTTAGGAATCGGTCTCGGAATGCAGGCTGCTGTCATTGAATTTGCACGAAATGTTCTGAATCTTGAAAAAGCGAATTCGACCGAATATGACAAGGACACACATTTTCCTGTCGTTCGTTTGTTAGAAGAGCGACGAAATGGAGCCGAATTTCAGAGCAAACTGAAAATTGGGGCAGACACGACCGTTTTCAAATCAAATTCCGATCTAACATCTCCGAGTTTAATTGGAGAGGCATATAAGCAGCCACTTGCATCGGAGCGTTTTCGACATCGATATGAATTTAACAATCAATATCGAGATCAGTGGGATCGGAGTGTGATGCAAATCACGGCGACGAGTTCTGATGGAATGCACGTTTATGGAATGGAACAAACGGATCATCCCTGGTTTGTCGGGGTGCAATATCACCCGGAATTTAAGTCGCAGCCGACGAAATCGCATCCTCTTTTTGCGTCGTTCATTGCCGCCGCCATCACCAAATCAGTGGGCAAATAATGAAGTACACTGAAAACGGTGCGAAATTGAATGTTTTGCCGTTTAGTCCGCGCTTTCGCTTTGCGAAACAATTAAACACTGCGCAGAAAGTGCCCCTTTGCATTGAAAAAAGCATTATCGCCGCACTATGACAAAACCGATTCTCGAAGTTCAAGTGGAGTGTTGCTCGACTTGGCACGGAAACGCTCACTTCCCTGACGAAAGTATTCGATGAGTTCTTCGGCATCCATTCCTTTTGTCTCTCGATAAATTTGTTCCTGGACATCCTGTTTCATTTTCATCACACTGAAGCCTTCTATCGGTGCGCTATTTGTTAATATATTTTCAAATGTCATGGATCACCTCATAAGGAGTACGAATGTCGATAGTCGGATAGCCGAGGAGCATATTTACTCCATTATAGCCGCGAATACGATGCACATTCACAATATGCTTGAAATTCCAGCTTACAAGCACATCCGCTCGATAAATTGTGGCAAGCGCAATATGGAGGCAATCATCCTGACTGGTTTCCCCAATCACTTTTTCAGCAATATAACGGTTTCCCAATTCAACAGCGGCCGGAGTAAACCCAATCCGCTCAACTTGCATACTCGGTAAACTTTTGAGGAAATTTTGCACAGCGAGCGGCGCAGGTTCCAGTTCGCGTTCCACAATATACGACACCAACGCAATAATTTGTCCTCGTTGCACAGCTTCCCAAAACGGCTTAGTTTGCCAGTCAAATTCTTTATCAAACACCCCACCGACAACAGACGTATCAACATAAACTCGGCTGATTGAGTTGGTTGGTGGAATCATTATGCTTTGTAGTTTAGTGGTTCGTAATTTTGCGGGGACAAACCGCGCTGCCGACTTGCTCATAAAATGAATTTACTCAAATCTTCATCTTTTGTGACGGCATCTATTTTCTCTTTGACATATTCAGCAGTGACAACAACGCGTCCATTTTCCATATCCGGCGCGGCAAAACTTACTTCTTCGAGCAATTTTTCCATGATCGTATTTAGTCGGCGTGCTCCAATATTCTGCGATTTTTGATTAACTTCAAACGCATATTCAGCCAGCATTTCAATTCCGTCCTTTTCGAATACGATTTCGACATTTTCGGTCTGCATGAGTGCCTGATACTGTTTTGTCAAAGCACCATTTGGCTCGGTCAAAATGCGGATAAAATCTTCTTTGGTCAAATCAGTCAGTTCAACACGAATTGGAAATCTTCCCTGCAATTCCGGCATTAGATCGCTCGGTTTGGCACGATGAAATGCTCCGGCGGCAATGAAAAGCACATGGTCTGTCTTCACATATCCATATTTCGTTTGAATTGTCGTCCCTTCAACAATCGGCAATAAGTCTCTCTGAACTCCTTGCCGCGAAACATCAGCACCATGTTGTTTGTCACTGGCCACAATTTTGTCGAGTTCGTCAATAAAAATTATGCCGAGATTTTCTGCCAGTTCGACAGCAGCACTCTGCACTTTTTCACGGCTGATAAGTTGGTCGCTCTCCTGCTCAATTAGAAATTCTCGTGCATCTTTGACTGTCATTTCGCGGGAAGAACGACTTCGTGGCGCTATTTTTTCGAACATTTCCTGAAAATCGGCCTCCATCGACTCCATTCCGGGAATGTTGCTCATTACCAGAGGAACGGCTCGTGTCTCGGAAACGAGACTAACTTTTTTCTCTTCCATCAGACCGTCTTGTAACATTTGACGTATCTTTTCTCGATTTCGTTCGTGTCTGACTGATTTGACAAGTTCCTCGTCTGAGATGTCGTGTTCATCATCGTCTTGGTCGGATTCATCCGAATCTTTTTTCGACGACCGAGACGTTCCATGATTATTCGGAAAAAGGAGATCGACCAATCGATCTTCTGCACGTTTTTTAGCTTCTTCTCTGACCTTTTCTCGTTCTGATGAGCGAACTATTCCGAGCGCGTTTTCCACAAGTTCTCGCACCATGCTTTCGACATCTCGCCCATAATATCCGACTTCAGTATATTTCGTCGCCTCGACTTTGATGAACGGAGCACCTGTCAGTGTGGCAAGTCGCCGTGCTATTTCGGTCTTTCCGACTCCCGTCGGTCCGATCATCATAATATTTTTGGGCGTGATCTCTTTTTTCATTGCATCATCGACTTGCTGTCGCCGCCATCTATTTCGCACAGCAATAGCAACACTGCGTTTCGCATCGTGTTGTCCAACAATGTGTTTGTCCAGTTCCGCCACTATTTCACGAGGAGTCAGGTCCATATTATAAAAGTTGATAGTTAGTATTTGGTGTACTTAGAAATCGTACAATAATAATCACGGCAGTATAGTGCGTTGTTTGTGTTTGAACGCATACAATTATTTTACTATTCCTCAGTCGATGATCTTCGAAATTGGATATTCGACGATGCCACTTGCTCCGGCGGATTTGAGCTGTGGGATCAACTTCCGAACAGTAGATTCTTCGATAATTGTCGAAACAGCGACCCAGTCGGCATCGGACAAATTGGAAATTGTTGGGTTTTTCAGTGCTGGAAGTATTGTCAAAACGCTTTCTAACTTTGTTTTGGGAACATTCATCAGCAGTCCCACTTTTCCTTCGGCGGCCATTGTTGCTTTGAGCATCAAAATCAAGTCGTCGATCTTCGCTTTTTTCCACTCATCTTTGTACGATTCGTGATTGGCGATGAATCGAGTCGTGCTCTGAAGAACTTCGGCAACAATACGGAGTTTGTTTGCTTTGATCGAGCTTCCTGTTTCCGTCACTTCGACAATGGCATCCGCGAGTTTGGGCGGTTTCACTTCCGTTGCTCCCCAACTAAATTCGACATTTGCGGTGACTCCGTGTTTGGCCAAAAATTGAGTTGTAAGACCAACTCCTTCTGTGGCGATTCGTTTTCCCTGCAAGTCTTGAACGGTTTGAATCGGCGAATCTTCTGGAACACAAAGAACCCATCGCACGGGTCGGCGAGAAACTTTCGAGAACCTGAGTTCTGCCACTTCGAGAACATCCGAGCATGTTTCGACGACCCAGTCGTGGCCTGTCAAACCTGCATCGAGCGAGCCATCGGCAACATATCTCGCCATTTCTTGTGCCCGAATTAGGAGACATTCAATTTCGTCGTCGTCGATAGTCGGAACATAACTGCGTGATTGAACAGAGACATTATAACCACTGCGGCGAAACAGCTCGAATGTGGCTTCCTGTAAACTGCCTGCGGGAATTCCAAGTTTCAATGTCGGCATGGAAAATTAATAAATCGAGATGCAAGTCCCGAAAAAAAAAGTGAAAATGCCGGATAAAATCCGGCGGAAAATCAAATAAGTGTTTGGAAATGCTGCAAACGGCACAAAATTGGATGTTCAGCCAGCTTTCTGTTCATCCACGTTTCGCTTTGCGAAACAATTAAGCACTGCGTTGAAAGCTGTTGTCTCACCAAAACAAGCTATTTTCAGCCTTCCTTTTCTTCCGATTGCTGTTTTTCAACAGCAGGCGAATCAGATGGATTTCGTCCAAACAATAGGAAAATGACGAAGAAAAAACCGGTCCAAATGGCTGGAATCAACAAAATCCCATCTTTCGGATAAGGTTTCCAAGAAGTTGGTCCCCACTTGTGCGACTGGGAGGCAAGATATTGTTGCCGTGTAATTTCAAACTCCTGCTCCGATTTACCGGAAATTTTTCGGAGCGTCTGTTCGATCTCTTTTTTACTGAAAGTGGTGTCGCCAATTTTTACCGAATCGGGCAATTTCTCCAAGTCCGCCGATGTGATTTTATTCCCTGAAACTCCGAGCACAGAACCGAGATCGGAGACTGGAGCATTTTGCATGTCCCCCTCTTTTTTCATCAAATCTGTAACTGTTTTGCCGAGATCGAGGAATCGCCAAAATGAATCTTTCATGGAGGCATCTTCCCAAACGGGGAGTGGAATTTTCATTTCCGCCGCATCAGCTGTGGTGACCAGAGTCGTCATCTGTGGGGCATTTTCTGGCAAATCTCGAAGATATCCATATAATTGACTTCCGAGAACCTGACCAACACCGAGAAGAAGGAATGTCATGAGTCCCTGCACACTTGCTTTCATGTCCGCAGGTGCTTTTTTGTCCGCATACATATATGCAGCAACATATAAGAAACTGTAACAAAAACCGTGCAAGAGCAGGCCAATTATCGCAAATTCAAACGAAGGCACCATAAATGCAAAATAACGGAGCGACCATGCTGCCAAACCGATTACCAAAACCCATTTCAGACCGATTACCATAATGAAAAGAGGCAAAAGTGGCATAAAAATCAACTCGGAAAACTGGTTGATAGTTGTCAGTGCCAGTGGCGATGGATATCCGTGCTGACTTAAATAAGTAACTTGAAATGGAAAAAAGAAGTTGCAGGCGGGAATACTGGCCAAAAATGCGCAGGCGACGAAAAAGGCAAAACCGGGGTCTTTCAGCAGTTTGAGCGCACCGAGTCCGAGAACGTCATTTTTTTCACCTGGCGCAGGCGCACCTTTGGGCGGCGTATCTGGAAGGGTCAAACAATACAATGCGAGTAAAATACTGATTGTCCCGCCGACAAAGAAAAAACCTGGATTGCTTGCTCCATTCAAAAAAGCGGCAATGAAAAGGTTCACTGCGATCCATCCAATTGTGCCAAAAACAAAAACATAGGGAGCTGAACCACTTGGCGAATGTTTGAATACAATCGAGTTAATCAGTGCAATTGTCGGCATAAAACAGATTCCCGAAAGGAGAATCAGTGTCATCATTGCTGGAAAAAGAAAGTCAGTGGAAAGTTTTCCGGCTGAAACAGTCAAGCAGAGAACGCCACATGCCAGCAAACAAAGGCCTCCTAAAAAATGCAGAAAGGCGGTTACTTTTTGTGCGGCAAAGTATCGATCTGCAATTGGTCCGATAAAAAGTGGTGAAATAACGGCTCCGAGTGGAATAGCCGCATACAGCCATCCTATTTGCAGACCGGGCATTTTCAAAACGTCTCCGGCATATCCACCGAGGGCACCTGCCCAGCTTCCCCAAATTGCGAACTGCATAAAATAGGCCAAACTCAGCCGAGGATATGCACACATTGCCCGCTTTGTTTCTGTCATTTTGAATTCTCCTAAAAAATAGTCAAATGTGGTGATTTATTGCAAAATCAATTGAGTGAAAGAGGCTTAATTCGCACCAACATATTAGCATTTCACCAACTATTTGGTCATTATAAACGAAAACAAACTAGAAAGGAAGGTATTCCACTTATGATAACTACAAATTGATGTGCGGCGAAGGCGTAAAAGTTCGGTTTTCGTCCCCAGAAATGAAATTTTTTGAGGAAAACAGTGACTGTTCAGCCATTCAGTTTTACTCTCTTGAAAGCTGTCGTAAACAAGCTATAATTCGTTTGTTTACATCGGCGGGTGTTTGGCGAGCCGCCAACGTAAGTTGGCGGGTTATTCGGCTGTTTCTAAAATACTGAACATCGGAAAGAAATATCATGCAACTGATCCCGACAGAAAATCCGGCGATTTCGAAACTCGTTTCCGACAATCTTCCGCCGATCACCGTGATCGGAACCGAAGCAATTCGTGCGACATTTGACAATCAAACACTGCAACAGGTAATAAACGCCAGAAGCGGAAACGGTGTCACCGACGTGATTCTCAACCCAGATGCCCACCTCGGTTATGGCGCCCCAATCGGATGCGTCATGGTTTCCCCATCGCACATCTATCCCGGTCCTGTCGGTGTCGATATCAAATGCTCGATGTCGTTGCTCCAATTCGATCTGCCCGCTCAGGAAATCGCAGACCGACGTGTTCGACGAGCCTTGATTGATGCGGTCTGCGACCGAACTCCGACTGGGCCAGGTGCCGGACAGCGAAGTGTACGAAAAGGCCGAAAATTTCCCGAAGGGCTTCCACGTCAAGCCATCGTCGAAGGTGCTTCGGAAAGCGTCTGCGAACAATTCGGAATTCCACTCGAATGGACGGAACGCTGCGAAGACTCGATTCATTATGGGCATGATAAATCGACTGAAGCGTTGAACCGTCGTCTTGAAAGGATTCTCAACGAAAAATATATGTGCAATTTTGGTTACAAAATGCAGCAATTCGGCTCCTATGGCGGCGGCAACCATTTCGGTGAGTGCGAAATTGTTCAGATTTGTGACAACGAAAAGGCTCGTCGGACTGCCGAAGTATTCGGTCTTAAGGACGGTCACGTTGCTTTCCTGTCGCATTGTGGTTCTCGGGGATTCGGGAATATTTTGGCGACGGAACAATTCAAAATTCTGCAACAGAAATTTAAGCAATGGGGAACGCCATATCCAGGTGGTGACCGTGATTTGGTTTATGCTCCACTCGGCACAGATGAGGCGAACGATTACCTCGACGATATGGCACTTGGTTCGAACTTCGCAACAGTCAACCATTTGTTGATTAACGCTTTGGTTCTCGAAGCGTTTCAAGAGGTGTTTCCCAGTGTCAAGGCGAATTTTGTGTACTATATCAGTCACAACATTGCTAGACGGGAAACGTGGAACGACGAATCGGTTTTCGTTCACCGGAAAGGAGCGACGCGTGCGTTTCCAGCGGGACATTATGCTTTGAAAGGAACTCCATTTGAATCGACGGGACATCCGATTCTGTTGCCGGGCAATCCACGCGGCGGTTCTGCCGTGATGGTCGGCGAATCGGGTGCAACGATCAGTGCATACAGCATCAATCACGGAGCAGGTCGAGTGCTTGGACGAAGAAACGCTTTCCGAACTCTCGATCAACAAACTGTTGATAAGGAGTTTGAAGAAGATGACATTTTGACGAATTGTCGAAAATATCCGCTTGACGAAGCTCCGGCGGCGTACAAAAATTTCGAGGAAGTGTTGAAGAGCGTGACAACGGCGGGACTGGCATCGGAAGTGGCAAGACTAAAGGCGAGATTCGTCATCAAAGACGGCGATCAGGCAGACGACTGACCGACGTTGCACAAACCGTAAATGCGCTCCCTTCCGGCTGTTATTTTTTTGTTAATTTGTCGTTGGTTAAATTATACAATTCGTACACAACTTGCCATTTCGGCAATGTTCTTTTCCCGATCTGCAATCAGGCGACGAAGTTTAAGGTTTGGCATGATTAAATTACTCCTCAATAGCAGCCGGAAAGGAGCCGGTACTCCGGCGTATTGACGGTAAAAATATGGCACACATATAACAATCAATAGCAGCCGGAAAGAAGGTGCGACAGTGCCGTATTGACGGTAAACAGGCGAGCCGCCGACGTAAGTCGGCGGGTAATGAAGTAGATTTGAGCAGGGTCAACCCGCCAACTTACGTTGGCGGCTCGCCAATCGACAAAATCACGAAATACAGTCA
>JBOFGF010000163.1:0-8554 GCA_051649005.1 Thermoguttaceae bacterium
GTTGGCGGCTCGCCGAACAAAACAACCGCCGAACAAAACAACCGCCGAACAAAACAACCGCCGAACAAACCCGCCGAACAAATGCCGGTGCTGACGCACCGGCTCGATGTTTCGCTCCGCCATAAATTTTAACCTTTTATCCACTTTTGACAAGTCGATTTTTGTTTTGCTTCGAGTCCATTCGCTTATTTTACCATTAAAGTCGCCGTGTGGCAAGATGGTAAAATGAGCGATTGGTAAATGGCGAGAATAATAGCAGGGAGAGGCCAGTTTGGGCACATAAAAAAAGTCAGCACGCATCAGTATTCGCCTCTCAGAATTGCCGTCTGCAATGATTTATTCAGTGGTTGACTAAGCGACAAAAACGTGTATAATCGCATTGTTGTTTTTTGTAATTATATGCTCTTTACTCCCTCGTTCTCGCTCCTGCAAACATGCAAAATAAACGAAGTGAAGTCGAATCCGCAATTCCGCATCGTGATCCCGTTTTGTTCGTCGATGAAATCGTCGAATATGACGACAAGCGAATTCTTTGCAAAAAAACTTTCACTGGAGACGAAGATTTTTTTCGCGGGCATTATCCCGGATTTCCTGTTGTTCCTGGCGTTTTTCTTTGCGAAGCTGCTTTGCAGGCGGGAGCTATTCTTCTGACTAAAATTTTTGCCGACGAAGACATGGCTGGTCGTGTTCCTGTCGTCGCCAAAATGGGAGAGCTGAAATTCAAACAAATGGTGCGTCCTGGAAACACGATTTTTATGGAAGTCAAATTCCGAGAAAAAATGACCGGTGTCTATTTTCTCCGCGCAAAAGTTACTCTCGATAATAAACTCGCAGTGCAGTTCGATTTTGCATGTGCTCTGACAACTCCTCCCGATGAATCGAAATAAGTTTCGGAGAAATCGAGCTAAAAAGCAGACTAAAAAAGCAAAACTATATTTTCTATTCTGATTTTTCTATTCTGGCAAAATCAGGCTGTAAAAGGCACAAAATTTGATGTTTGGCGGCTTTCGCAGAGAGCTGTTGTTTAATAAAAACAAGCGAATTTTAACAAAATGACGCGATCAAAGCGGTGTTTCGCCCCAGTTTACTGTCAATCTGGTAACAAGTTTTCTATTTTGTTGAAATTGACAAAATAGAAGCCAGAAAGGAGCGACCGAAGGGAGCGTATTGACGGTTTTTGTTGCCGAACCGTTTTCGCAAAACTAAACTTGTTAGTGGACTTCCCGTTTTCTGTGTGGTTTTCGCGTCGCATATTGCAAAAAAACCAAAAAAGCGATATAGTTGACACTGGAATGCTTTTTGTGCCGAAATAAGTTTTCGACATTTTTTGTATATGGGCACTTCTATTTATTCATCGATTGCCAGATTTTGAACACAAAAGCCCTGCAAATTACTCTGTTTGTGTTTTTGAAAAAGGAATTATTAGATGTGCCCACTTGTTGATATTTCTTCTCATACTACATCCATATTACATCGGAGAATGTTATGACAAACAGACGTGATTTCTTGAAAAGTTGTGTGTCGGGAACAATAATTGCCGGTGCGTCCATGAATGCGGCAGAAATGTTGCCACTGCTTTCTGCCGCTCCTAATTTGCCAAAAGCCGAGTACAATCAGCTGCCAAAATGGCGTGGATTCAATCTGCTCGAAAAATTTAATGGACAAAATAAACGATTTATTGAGGATGATTTCAAATGGATTCACGAGTTTGGATTCAATTTTGTCAGGCTTCCAATGGATTATCGAATGTGGTGCGTCGATGGAAACGGACGCAAAATCAACATGCAGGTACTCGACGAAATCGACGAAGCTGTTCAATTTGGCGATAAATATGGTATTCATATCTGCATGAATTTCCACCGCGCACCAGGATATACTGTCGCCAAACCGGCAGAAGCAAAAAGCGTCTGGACCGATCCTGAAATACAAGAAATTTGTGAACTTCATTGGCGAACATTTGCAAAAAAATGGAAAAATGTGTCGAATGATTTGGTAAGTTTTAATCTTTTCAACGAGCCTGTTTTTGACGAAAAATTGCACGATCAGGCTGTGGCAGTGCATCGTCGTCTGATAAAATCCATCCACGAAGAATCGCCGAATCGATTGATTATTTGCGATGGATATGAGTGGGGAAATAAACCATTTGTCGATTTGGCAAACGAGAAAATTGCACAGGCGACTCGTGGATACGCACCGGGAGAAATTTCACATTACAAAGCAAGCTGGGCCGGCGGGGAAAAATATCCGATGCCGAGTTGGCCATTGACAAGTGGAAATGGTTTATTCTGTTCGCCAACAAAAGGGGGAATTGCTGAAGAATTCCGAAATCCGGCAACAATCACTGGCCCATTTCAAGAGCCGACAAATCTGAGAATGCGAGTCGGAATCGTTTCTGGTAATACGACATTACAGGTCCGCGCAGATGGCAACAAAATTTTTGAACATTCATTCAAACCAGGTCCAGGCGAGGGAGAATGGAAGGAAGTCGTGCATCGGCCTGAATGGAAAGTCTATCAAAATGTGTATGACCGTGATTATGAAGTCATCATTCCAGCCGGAACGAAACAGATCGAAATACAGGCAATAAGTGGAGATTGGCTTACTTTCTCTGAAATTGGACTGCGTGGGAAAAACGATGCGGCTGAAATTATGGCACAAATGATTCCGAAATGGAGCGAAAAGGCAACCGATTTCCAATATCGAGCCGGTTCAGATGGAAAGCATGGCGAGTTGACTGGCGGAGAAATTCGGGATCGCAAATGGCTCAAAGAGCGACTTGCTCCTTGGACGCAAATGCAGCAAAATAGCAAAACGGGCATCGTGGTCGGTGAATTTGGCGCATATCAATTCACGCCGCATGATGTAACACTGCGATGGATGACCGACATGATTGCTAACTGGCGAGAACTCGGATGGGGATATGCACTTTGGAATTTCCGTGGCTCGTTCGGAATTCTCGACAGTGGTCGCTCCGATGTCGAGTATGAGGACTTCCGAGGCCACAAACTCGACAGAAAAATGCTCACTTTGCTCCAAGACGTTTAATTTTCCGTTTCTTACACATGCAAATATGAAATTTTTGGCGAAAAAACTTCCATTGTTTTTTCGCTGTTGACATTTTTCGACAATCTGTTTACAATGCGAATGTGTTTTACGTTTAGCCCGCTTTCGTAGAAAGCGGTTGTTTCGAAAACTAATTTTTTCACAAAGGAACTTGCAAATGAAGACAAATTTTATCGCAAAAATCCTCCGAAATGTTAAAATGGGGGGGGGGGGCAATTAAGAGAAAATACCAAAAGAGGTCGAAGAGGCCGAAAAACCGGCTTCACTCTTGTCGAACTCTTGGTCGTCATCGCCATTATCGGCGTGTTGATCGCCCTTCTTTTGCCCGCCGTGCAAGCTGCCCGAGAAGCCGCACGAAGAATGCAGTGCTCAAACCACCTGAAACAGATCGGTTTGGCCATGCACAATTTTCATGATACGCGCGGTGGTGTTGTACCACTTACTATTGGTTCAAACGATGATAAATATGCGCGAGTTTCATTTTTCGTGTTGCTGTATCCTTTTACCGAACAGACCAATCTATACGATGTGTTTGCGTCAAATACATGGGGAGGAAGCGACGGAATCACAGGCAGTGTCGGTGGTTTTAGTGGACCGCCTGTTCCTACATGGTGGCCCTCCGCAAAAGCCCAATATCCCGATTTTCCTAAAATGATCGCATCCGTTGGAACATATCGTTGTCCGAGCCGTCGTGGTGCTGAACTTGGCTATTACGACTCCGCAAATACAGACGATCTACCAGGACCGCTTGGCGACTATGCAACGCCAATACTCAATACGAGCACCGATTATTGGCATAATTGTTATCGTCCATCTCTTTCCGGCGATTATCGCAATTTTCGTGGTCCGCTGCGTGTTGCCGTTCATGATGGAACAAGTGCTGGTGCTAAGCTTTTTGTGCCACGCGATACTTTTGCTGATTGGACTGACGGCATAAGTAATGTATTGGTGCTTGGCGAAAAGCATATACCGGTCAACAGACTTGGAATCAGCAAGAATGGTGCCGCTACTACGGGAATAAGTTGGATAGCCGACTGTAGCTATATTGTTGGCGGTCGCTGGGGACTTGCCGGTTGCGCACGAAATATATTGAGTCAATCGCCAAAACTTGCATCGGTAGGCGATAGTGAATATGAAGCTAAGAATATACAGCCGGTCAACGGACCGACTGCACCCGCTACCGACGTTTGGCGCACCAGTAAAACAAATGCGTTAAATGGTGGTTATGACTTTGGTAGTGGGCACTCAGGCGTATGTAACTTCCTTGTTGGAGATGGTTCTGTTCGCGCTATTTCTAATTCGACACCCAAACGTAATATCCTTGCACTTTTGGTGCAAGTGGATGACGGCGGAGTTGTTGCAATACCTTAATGGCACTCTAAATCTCATTTCTGATACCTTATCATAATTAACACCTATGAATATCGCCAAGAAAATCAACTGTTGTTTTTTACTCTTATTGTGTACAATTCTCGTCGGATGCGGTAGTAATATGAATACCGTGTCAGGCAAAGTTACATTTCCCGATGGAACGCCATTGAAAAAAGGTGTTGTCGTTTTTGATTCAGCGATCTTTACTGCTAAAGACCAACTAAAAAATAACGGCACCTATCGTCTTGAAGTACCGACGGGACAATATAAAATCTATATTGCCTTAGCTTCGGAGCAGGACCCAACATTTGTGCCGCCTCCCAATGAACCAGATGCCGCAAGGTATATTAGTTTGGTAGCTCCGCAATTTGCCGCCGCGTCACAAACACCTTTGGAATGTAATGTTACGGGCAAAACGAAGTTTGATTTTGCCGTTCAAGCACCTGAGAAATAACGTAAAAGCGTGAACGCATACAAATCGTTAAACTTGTTAGCGGACAGGTTTTCCGCGCGCAAAAAAAATTTATTTCCACTTGCTATTTTCAATTATTTGTTTATAATCCGAATTGTGTTGTTTCGTAAATGCGGCTGTGCCATAAAAACAACACGTTTCTACGAAACGCGGCGAGCCGCCGACGTAAGTCGGCGGGTGAATTGATTATTTATTTTTCCAATTTTTTTCACAAAGGAACTTGCAAATGAAAACAAATTTTATCGCAAAAATCCTCCAAAATGTTAAAATGGGGGGGGGGGGGCAATTAAGAGAAAATGCCAAAAAATGTCGAAGAGGCCGAAAAACCGGTTTCACTCTTGTCGAACTCTTGGTCGTCATAGCCATTATCGGCGTGTTGATCGCCTTGCTCCTTCCCGCCGTGCAAGCTGCCCGAGAATCCGCACGAAGAATGCAGTGTACGAACCACCTGAAACAGATGGGACTGGGCATCCATAATTTTCATGGTGCTAAAAACGGTCTTGTGCCGAGTGGTTTGAGTGCTGGCAGAATGGGATTTTGGGGGTTTATGTATCCATACATCGAACAGCAAAGTCTTTGGGATTATCTTATGACATTGACCAATAACTGTGCGAATAAGGTAATCAATATAGATAATAATTTTTGGAATGCCAGAACGGATGAAGAACGCAAACAATTGAACTCTGTTTCTATCTATTTCTGTCCAAGTCGACGTTCAATACCAACACCATATCCGGGGAATGGTTTTGCGATAGACTGGAATTCTGGAGATAATGGGCACTTCGGCCCACAAGGCGATTATGGTATGGTTTGGGGCAGGGAAACACCGAGATGGAAAGAATGGATTTACAACAGTGACAACCAATCTGGTTATCTATGTGGCACTCCGTTTCGGACACCCGCTGGTACCACGTCAGCTACATGGATTCCGAAAGACGATTTTTCAAGAATTATCGATGGTCTCAGTAATCAAATCATGATTGGCGAAAAATATCTCAGCGCGGAAAACATCAATGCTTGTCCTGGCGAAGTGGCGGGAAGCAGTTCCTCCCGTTATATGGTCGGTGATTGCAACATTTTGGCGGTTCATTATTGGAATATGTACAGTGGAGTGCGTTCGCCTCATTCTGGTTTTGCGAAAAACAGTGATCCGCCAGCAAACAAAGGTATTGGTGAAGGCGATCACGGACAATGGGGAGGGATTCATCCGGGTGTCGCAAATTTCTTAATAGGTGATGGTTCTGTTCGTTCTTTTTCCAACACAATGCCAACAGGTACTAATTCTCTGTTGACATATTTGGGGTTGGTCAATGACGGCAACTCCGTCACATTGCCGTGATTCATTTTTTATATCTAGGAGAATAAATGTACAAAAACAAATTATTCGCTTTGTTTTCACTTTATTTGTTGCTTGTCGCCGCCGTTGGATGTGGGAAAAATGTTCGTCTCGGCGGACGTGTGACCTTCGATGATGGAACGCCATTGAACTTCGGCACTGTGGCTTTTGTAACAGAAACCTATCAGGCCGAAGGAGTAATCCAATCAGACGGCACTTATATTCTTGGTTCAACCTATGAGAATGATGGGCTTGCTCCTGGAATTTACAAGGTTTTCATACTTGGTTCCGAAGACACTTCCGGCGACATTGCAATAAGTCGTGTGGCCAGTGAATACTGTGATCGTCGCAGTACTCCGATTACCCACGAAGTTTCGCGGCACAGCTCACCAAAATTCGATTTTCAAGTGAAAAGACCACGAAAATAGTTTCGAGCCGGTGCGTCAGCACCGGCATTTATTTGGCGGGTTATTCGGCTTTTTACACTGCTTCTTTTTATGAAAATGCAAAATTTCCGTCCATTGTTTCTACTACTGACGTTATTACTATTATCGTCTGCTTGCTCTGTCGTGAACGCCGACCAGTTGAATAAAAGCGTAAATGGTAATAGTCCAGAGAAAAAAATTGCGACGCGCACATTCGTTCATCCCGGTGTTATGCACACGACAAAATCACTGGATCGCATGGCTCGGCAAGTGAAAAATCAGGTTCAAACTGCTTATGCTTCCTATCTATTGCTTCGTGAACATCCACTGGCGAGTCCAAAATTCAAACTAAATGGTCCATATAAAATAATCGCCCGAGATGGTGAACACGCCGGAAACAAGGGACGAATGGAACAAGATTTTAGTTCGATTTATCTCAATACAATCATGTGGGGAATTACCAAAGATAAAACGCACGCCGATTATGCAATCAATTCCATGATGGCGTATGCGGAAACACTCGAACAGATACCTGATACAAACGATGCACCGCTGCTGGCAGGAATCGAAGGATTCAAGCTGATTTATGCTCTCGAAATTCTGAAACACACAGAGAGTGGCATAACTCCAGAGCAAACCCAAAAAATAACGGATATGATCACGGGTGTTTTTATCCCCGTACTCGACAAATTTTATGAAAAAGAAGCATATACCAATGGCAATTGGGGCGCAATTGTTACAAAAACTTACATCAGTGCGGCAATTTTACTTGACGACGTTTCCATGTATAACAAAGCGATTGACTTTTTTTTACATGCCAATGACAATGGGAGCATTTTGAACTACATCGACGGTCAAACAGGCCAAATCCAAGAAAGCGGACGTGATCAGCCCCATTGTATGCTTGGCATTGGTGCATTGGCCACGATTTGTGAAGTCGCGTGGCAACAAGGCGACGACTTGTATAGTGCTCTCGATAATCGACTTATGAAGGGATATGAATATGTTGCATGTTACAATCTTGGCAATTCCGTTCCATATAAAGTGTGGAGCGATATTACTGGAAAATATAGTCGATGGCCAGCAATTTCCGAAAATGGACGAGGCCGAAGTATTTTCGTGTTTGAAATTGCATACAATCATTATGTGAGGCGAATGAAAACGAATATGCCTTATACTCATGCGATGGTCGAACGTAATCGTCCTGAGGGATACGACCGAGATCAGCCGGGTTTTGGCGGTCTCCTTTTCAATGATGATGGTTTAAACTAGATCGTTTTAACAATTTTTGTACGTTACAATTACAAAAAAATCGAATACTGAACGCCGCCAGCGTGATTCGGCGGTTATTTGGCGAGCTGTATTTGGCGAGCCGCCGGCGTAAGTCGGCGGTTTTTGTTCGGCGAGCATGTTCGGCGAGCCGCCAACGTAAGTTGGCGGGTTTGTTGGCAACAATCGTAACGAAAATACAACAGTCCCGTCGGGACTTCCGAATGGTAGAATAAGAAACGAAGAATCCCATTCCCGAATGCTGTCGGCATTCAATAATGGTAGCCCCGTGTGAGGCACAGTATCTAATGATACTGGCGCCGAAACACGGGGGAACGTGTCGCAAAAAAGCACAACAATCCCATCGGGATTGAATTATGGTAGTAACACGAACATCAAAAACGTGAGAACCCCATTCGGGGTTCAATATCGGCGACCATTATTCAACTCCGACGGAGTTGTGTGTGTTTTTGGCAATTCGTTTCTACCATTCTTGAACGCCGTCGGCGTTCGGCCCCAACAAAACCCGCCAACTTACGTTGGCGGCTCGCCAAACGGGAACGATGTTTCTACCGTATTATTGAAACAATCCCAGCGGGATTGAATAATGGTAGCCCC
>JBOFGF010000164.1:0-7944 GCA_051649005.1 Thermoguttaceae bacterium
CCCCCCATTTTAACATTTTGGAGGAGTTTTGCGATAAAATTTGTTTTCATTTTTCGGTCCCTTTGTGGAAAAATTGGAAAAAAATTTGCGAAAGCAGGCTAAACTGGCGGGTCTCCAAAACAACCGCTTTCTGCGAAAGCGGGCTAAACATCCTCCGATCCCGCACCGAAGCTGCGTGCAACTTATAATGGTACAAAAATGTGAAGTCGTTGTCAATATGAATAAATAAAATTTTTTCTGTGATGGTATCTCGACGACATCGAATTTTTTTAGTAGAATAGAGTTGATATACGGAAAGCGGGGACAAAATGTTGTTTTTGCTGCGGTAATTTTGTAAAAAATTGCTTGTTTTTGTGAGACAACCGCTTTCTACGAAAGCGGGCTAAACATCCAATTTTGTGCCGTTTTCAGGATACTTTGTTTATTCGATACAAATGCGCTCATCAATTTATTTTTTGCACATTCGATTATGAAACGCTCAGAAATTCTTTTTGACCCGATTTTCAAAAACAATCCAATTGCTATTCAGGTTCTTGGCATTTGTTCGGCTTTGGCTGTCACAACGTCGCTGTCAACGTCACTGACAATGTGCTTCGCCGTCATCTTTGTCACTGTTGGATCGAGCGTCGGTGTGTCACTGATTCGCAAAATAATTCCAGGCAGTGTTCGCTTGATTGTCGAAATGGCAATTATTGCGTCGCTGGTGATTATTGTTGATCAATTTTTGAAGGCTTTTGCTTTCGAAATTAGTAAGTCACTCTCCGTTTTTGTGAGTCTAATAATAACCAATTGCATTATTATGGGACGGGCAGAGGCTTTTGCAATCAAAAATAATGTCATTGATAGTGCCATTGATGGAATCGGAAATGGACTCGGTTACAGCGTCGTCCTCTTGTCCATCGGATTTGTTCGAGAACTTTTTGGAAGTGGCACTCTGTTCGGATATTCGGTTTTGCCTCTCGTGACCGATGGTGGTTGGTATCCGCCAAATGGTCTCCTTGTCCTTTCGCCCGGCGCATTCTTTTTAATCGGAATTTTTATCTGGATTTTGCGAACGGCAAAGCCGGAATTGCAAGAAAGTGAGAATTAATCGTTCATGTTGCGAGTCGGTATTGGACACGACACTCATCAATTGACAGAAGGAAATGGGATCGTGCTGGGAGGAGTGCGGATTAGTTTTCACCGTTCTCTTCTCGGTCACAGTGATGCCGATGTTCTCTTGCACGCCGTCATTGATGCCCTGCTCGGAGCGGCGGGACTCGGCGATATTGGAGAAATGTTTTCCAATACTGATCCGAACAATCGAGGCCGCTGTTCTGGGGAAATGCTTCAAATAGCATGGCAGAAAGTCAAAGCAAACGGATGGAACATCGTCAATCTCGATGCAATTATTTTTGCAGAAAAACCTAAAATTACTCCATACAAAGAGCAAATGCGAAACCAAATCGCCTCACTGCTCTCGATTTTGCCATCGCAGATCGGATTGAAAGCAAAAACCGGCGAAAATGTTGGCCCGATTGGACGACAAGAAGCAATCTCCGCCGAATGTGTTGTTCTGCTGACATCCGCACAGGATCAGACACCGCCTTCCTAATTTTTCCTACATTTTACCAGTCAGCTATACTGAAAACGGAGACAAAATGTCGCTTTTATGCGGTAATTTTGAAAAAATTGCTTGCTTTTGTGAGACAACCGCTTTCTACGAAAGCGGGCTAAACAGGCTAAACATCCAATTTCGCGCCGTTTGCCATATATTTAGCCAACATGAAGACAGTTCTCATCACTCGTGCTGCACATCAGGCCGAATCGCTTGCTAAATTGCTTCGGCAAAAAGGGTTTGACACATTAAAGCAGCCCGTCATCGATATTGTTCCGCCAGAATCATGGTGCCAAGTCGATAATGCGATTCGTCGGATTTATTGCGAAGACGAGCCTCCGTCTTTCGATTGGATCATTTTTTCCAGCTGTAATGGAGTCGAACAATTTGCACATCGAATTGCTGAAATATGCGACAAAACGTATATTTCCCATCGACCTCGTAAATGCCGGATTGCCACTGTCGGAACTTCGACAGCAGAATCTCTCACAAGATTGACAGGATATTCTGCCGATTTCATTCCCGATTCATTTACAGCCGAAGGACTGCTCGCCGGACTTGCAAACGAAGCAACAGCTGGAAAGCATTTCCTTATTTTTCGTGCAAATAAAGGGCGAACGATTCTCCGTGAAACGCTGGAAAAAGAAGGAGGTGTGGTGACTGAGATCGTGATATATCGCAGTGTGCATCATGTTAAACCTTTTCCGAACATTGTTGCCGCTCTTCAAAGTGGAAAAATAGATTGGACTTTAGTAACGAGTTCCGAGATTGCTATCTCGCTCGTGAATATGTTTGGTGAAATGCTCCGTCAAACGAAGCTGGTGAGTATTAGTCCAATAACATCGCAGACATTACAGAAACTCGGTTTTCCGCCTCATTTGGAAGCGACGACCGCTTCAATGGAAGGAATTGTCAATGTAATTGAAACAGATTCCGATGTCCATTAAAAACTGGGATTTTTTGAAAAACGACTTGACACGAGATTATGAGTGGCATACAATGAAGTCAATTGCGTCGAAATGGAAAATCTTTGAAGATTCATTGGATAATCTTGGGATAATCTTTGAAAAATCTTTTCATGGAAGATTTTTTATGAATTTCGACCTAATTATCGTGAACGCTTACTTTTTTGGTTCACTTTCTTTTGGTTCACACTCTCTTTTTTTGATTTTGTTCCATGTTTGATGAATCTGATATTGTGCGTCGTGGCATGGACTTTATGAAAAAAAAGGACTATGACCAAGCAATTGAGACGTTCAACACTGCAATTCGCGCAAATCCGCATTATATCGAAGCCTATTTTTGTCGAGGCAATGCGTATGAAGCACAGGGGCGTTTCGAGCGGGCAATCGAAAGTTATGATGCCGTTCTAAAATTTGCCGCCAAAGAGCCAGCCGCTTTTTTCAATCGGGCATGTGTTTTTCGCAAACAGGGAAAAAACGATGATGCAATCGCAGAATTTGGAAAGGCAATAGCCCTGAAAAGCGACTATTCAAAAGCCTATTTCAATCGTGGAATGGTCTATTTTTCTATTGGTCAAATAGATTCGGCTTTCGATGATTACACCAAAGCAATTGCTCTGGCACCCAAAGACCCTGATGCGTGCATTGCACGGGGACTCATTCACATTGTGAGAAAAGAGCCTGCAAAGGCAATAGCTGATTACGACCGAGCTTTGCAAATTGATCCGAACCATTCGCGCGCACATGGGAATCGTGGCAATGCGCTCGAAATGCTGGGGCGAGATGCGGAGGCACTCGAAGCGTATTCGCGTGTGATTGCTCTTACTCCGTCGGATTACAAAGGTTATATGAATCGTGGTTTCATTTATAATAAGCTGAACCAACTGACAAACGCTTTGTCTGATTACACTCGTGCAATTGAACTGAATCCGAAGTATTCAAAGGCGTATTGTTGTCGCGGTGCCATTTTTGCTCTCATGCGACGACAGCAAAAAGCACTTGATGATTATGATGAAGCGATTCGACTTGGCCCACACAATGTTGATTCGTACATAAACAGAGGACAAGCACGACTTGCTCTCGGAGATAGAATCAGTGCGCTGGAAGATTTCAGTTTGGCGATCAAGATGCAGCCGACGAATGTGACTGCGTGGCTGAATCGCGGCGCAGTTCAGGCAAAACTCGGAAATACTGATATTGCCATAGAAAATTATACAGAAGCGGTTCGATTGGCCCCAAATAATCCTTCTCCTTATTCTTGTCGAGGCACCCTTTTTGCAAAAATCGGAAAACGAGACGAGGCGATTCAAGATTATAAAAAGGTCGTCCAATTAGACCCGAATCATGCCAGTGCATATTTGAACCTCGGACTAATTTTTCGCACCACCGATAATTTTGAAGAATCAATAGAATACTTCACAAAAGCGATAAAAATCAATCCCGATTTGGTGTCGGCGTATAAAAATCGGGCTCTTGTTTATAATATGATTGGGGAAAAGGAAAAAGCGGAAAAAGATATTTTGACAGCCCAAAAATTGGATGCAAAAAGAGCTTGTGACTTGGCTGATTCTCCAAATTAGTCTTCAAGAAACGGTAAAACATACTGGCAAAGTGCCATAAAACGACACTTTTTTGGGTGTTCTTTTTTTGAAGATTTGCTTTGTTTTTTAAACAACAGCTTTCTACGAAAGCTGGCTAAACATCCGATTTGTGCCATTTGCAGAATAATTGCATTTTTTGCCCCCCAGTCTTCACACGACAGAAAAAATGCTATAATCACAAAAGATTTTTGTTTTTGCGTCCGCTTCAATGAAGGCGGGCAAAGTTGCTTCTTATTATTTTTGTTTTCTTTCACCACCGTTTTTTGTAAGAAGGAATTATCATGCTCTCCAGTATGAAAATTGGAACCAAGTTGATTTTCGGTTTTGCCATAATTACAGTCCTGATTCTTGTTATTGGAATTGGCACACTGAAGTCTATCTCCTCCATTCGATCAGCAAACACCATTTTGGAGCGCGAAGTACTCGGCCTCGATGTCGCTAATGAATCGACTAAGGAATCGACTAAGGAATCCACTAATGAATCAGATACATCGAAAAAATCGGTGATTGAAAATTATTTTCGCCAATTAGACGAACAGACATCAACTGTTTGGACAGGAATTGCGGTCGCAGTCGGACTTGCCGCCTTTTTTAGTGTAGTTATCAGTTTAGTACTCTCTCGCAGTATCACATCAGGTCTGAGCACTCTTGTTCAGATGATGAAAATGGTCTCTCACGATGGAAATTTGAGTGTCGAATTCGCACCATCACTTTTTCAGAGGCGAGATGAAGTTGGCATGATCGCAGAAGGATTGAAGGCGATGGTCGATGAATTCAAGAAAATTGAAAATCTAGCAAAAGAATTGGCGGCTGGAAATTGGCGAATTAATGTTCATGCTCGCAGTGAGCAGGACGTGATGAATCTCAATTTGATAATGATGCTCGAACAGGTCAATACCGCACTTAGCAGCACGGCAAAAGCAATAATTAAGGTGTCGACAGGTGCGAGTGAAATGGATGCTGCGAGTGACAGCCTCTCAAATGGTTCCACGGAATCGGCTGCGAGTATCGAGCAGATCACAGCTTCAATGAATGAAGTCGGAAGTCAGACAGCGACAAATGCCCAAAATGCTTCCAAAGCGAGTAAACTTGCCAAAGAAGCATATTCATCAGCAAATGGTGGGCAGGAATTGATGCACAAAATGATTGAAGCAATGGAAAGTATTACGAAAAATTCGCGGGATGTACAAAAAATCGTAAAAGTCATTGATGATATTTCTTTTCAAACAAACTTGCTCGCACTGAACGCCGCCGTCGAAGCTGCCCGCGCAGGATCGCATGGAAAGGGATTTGCTGTTGTTGCGGAAGAAGTCCGAAATCTCGCTTCAAGAAGTGCAAAAGCTGCCGCAGAAACGACGCAGATGATCGAAAATAATAGCAAACAAATTGCGTCGGGAGCGGGAATCGCTTCACAAACGGCGGAAATGCTCAGTGGCATCGTCAATCAGGTGACTCAGGTTTCTACACTTGTTGACGATATTGCTCGTGCAAGTGGAGAGCAGGCACAAGGATTTTCGCAAATAACGCACGGAATGCAACAAATTGATGTTGTTACACAGCAGAACACGGCAAATGCAGAAGAAACAGCCAGTGTTTCGAGTGAAATGAAGTCGCAGGCAGTCGAGTTGCAGCGACTTATTAGCTGTTTTCAACTTCGTTCTTCGGATTTGGGAGCACACTCAGAAATATCATCCCATGAAATACATGGGACATCGTCGCCAGTTTCGTTGAATTCATCGTTCCATTCAAAAGAATCGGGCAATCAATCGACTCCACAAATAAGTTTATCGAATCCGATTCATTCCCAAAAACCTTCTGAAAGTACGTCTTTTAGTGTTTCCACAATGAAATCAATTCCTGGCACGACAAAACCAGTAACTGCGACGACAAAACCAGTGACAACGGCGGCAAAACCAGTAACAGCGACGGTAAAACCAGTAACAACGGCGGCAAAACCAGTAACAGCGGCGGTAAAACCAGTAACTGCGGCGGCAAAACCAGTGACGGCCAAATCATCTTCGGAGGTGAAAATCGATTTGTCCAACAATCCACTTTCTGGGCCAAAATCAATGGGAATGACAAGTCCAACAGATTCTGTCGCCGACAAAGACTGGGGCGGCGGTGGTAATTCTGCAATGAACGACATCCATATTGATCTTGATGATAAAAATTTCGGAAAGTATTGAAAATTTTTATGCAGTTTGCATTTAATTTTTGTTATACTCAACACCGCCAATAAATTCACGTTTTCTACCTTTCCATCGCTTTTTCGCTTTTCTCACGAAAAGCAAAAAGAGGTGTGGGGGGCATGTCATCTACCATAATTCAACCTCTAACAAGTTTGATGAAAAACTGAACTCGAAAGGCGTTGTTGAGTATTTAATGTAAGAAAGCTGGGCAAACGGCGCAATAACTTGCACGCATTTAGAACTCATAACTTTGTAATTACTATGAATCGTTTTTCCTATTTTCTTTTTTTCGTTGTTTTCTGTTTTTGTTTTGGCCCAAATTTTTTCGTGCCAGAACAATTCGTGGTCTCGCTGCGCGCAGGAGATGTGACCACTGATTCTTTTCAGAGCGACCAGCCGAACAAAAATGATGCGGATGATTCTGACAAGAGCGGAAATGATTCATCAGAATCGTCCGATTGTCCCACAAACTCATCAGATGATTCCTCGAAAGAGAAAGAGAGTGATTCTTCTGATGCAAAGCAAACTGGCGACAATTCGAGTGCCAGTTCCGATTCAGAATCAGATTCTGAATCAGAATCAGAATCGAACAAAGAAAATACTGATAAAAAAGATGATGCTGAAAACAAATCTGGTTCTGATGACAAAAAAGAAGGTAAAAAAGATGATGTGAAAAGTGGTGATGCAAAAAAAGACGATGAAAAAAAGGATGAAACGAAGAAAAATGATGTAAAAAAAGAGGAAGCAAAACCAGAAACGGTGGAATTAAAAAAAGAGCCGATTCGCATTACAGTCAAATTGAATGGTACTTTCGAGTCGAAGCGAGCAGATTCTGTCCGACTAAAAGGTGATGAATTTTCGGCATTTGAATTGCAGGAGGTCGTTTTGCACGGTGCAAAAGTGCGAAAAGGGGACATTCTTATTCGGTTTAATCCGAAAAAATATGACGAAGCACTTGCCGAAAAAAAGCGGGCTCTGCGACTTAGTGAAATTGCACTGCAAGAAGAAGAAATAAATGTTAAACAGCTGGAATCGCTCAAATCTCTTCAAAAAGAACTGATGGAACGCGACAAAAAAGAAGCAGACGAAGATGTCTCCTATTACTTCAATGTCGATCAACTTTGGTACAAAAAAATGCTGGATGTTCTTGCCAAAATGGAGTCATTTAATTTGGACACGGCCCGAGAAGAACTGCGGCAACTCGAAAAAATGTATACAGCCGATGATCTTGTGGAAGACACGGAAGAATTTGCACTCAAACGCGCGAAATTTTCCCTCGAAATGGAGGAATTTTTTAGTGATTTTGGAAAAATTCGTCGCAATTATATCGAAGAATATGGCACTCCTCGCAAAGAAATGCAGATGCGTCATTCGGCGAAAGTACGAGAACTCGATTACCAAAAATCGCGAGAAATCTTCGGTTTTGCTCTGGAACAAGCGAAACTACGACTCGAAAAAACACGAGAAACACATGCAAAACTTGCCGAACAATTCGAAAAGTTTGAAAAAGATAAAAAGATGCTTTTACTCCGTGCTCCTTCAGATGGCATCGTTTATTATGGCGATTATAACGACTGATCCGAATGAGGCAATGT
>JBOFGF010000165.1:0-5885 GCA_051649005.1 Thermoguttaceae bacterium
ATGCCTCCGACATACATGACCTTTCCTTCTTCGCCGACAATACTAGATGTGTCCCCTTCAATGACGAGATTGCCATTTTCAAGTCGATCAGTGACAGTGCATGTAATCATAAATGTCATACTTTCACGTCGCTGTAAATTTCCATTATTCTGCGTCTTGTGATCGAGGGACGCACCAATTTCGGGAAGAGGATCAGTCGCTGTTACAGGAAGTGCAAAAATATCAGGAAATTTGAACCATGCAGTCAGTTTGCTTGTTGATTTGACACTCTTTTTTCGTTGCAAATTTGCATTATTTGTATATGCCCACTTTTGATCGACACGAACTCGCACAATATCTTGGACATTATAAACTTTCTGTCTCGGGGCGGGCTGATACAAAGCCGAAACCTGCGACATTGTTACTGGTCGATTGTTCGCCGTTTGAAGTGCAGACGTTCCAGTGAGTGAACCCGACTGTGCTGAAACTGATGCGACTAAAAGGAAAGGAACGACAATAAAAAAGAAAAATTTTGTCATGGGAATTTGTCGTGTATTTAGTATTTGTAAAAAATTGAATTATATGTTGTAACATGTTTTGTAACATAATTCACGGCATAATAAGTACATGAATTTTGTCAGTGTTTTCACCGGAAGCAAATTATCTCGCCATCTTTCCATTTCTCGCTTCTCGCCACTAATTTGTGGAAATCGTTGCTGGAAAAACTTCGACCGTTTTGGGTTCACAAACTCGTGCGAGAAATGTAATACTTTCCTGTTTTGTCTTTCTGCTGCGAGTTGGTGTCAAATCAGAAATGCGTTCTACTTGAATCGTGTCGCCATGAACTCCGTCTTGTGTGGCAATTGCATCGGCACGAACTTCGATTCCATTTGATTTTGAAACGACTGTTACAACATCGCCTTTTCGCACCCAGGTCGGTTTTTTGAGCGATTCCGATGAAAGAACGGTCATTTCGCCGAGTGCTTTGGTTGTTTCTTTTCCTAAAACGTCCGAAATTTCAACAAAAAAGTCATCGCCTTTGATGCGGTCAACTCGTTCGATTTTTACATCCGATTCACGAATCATATAACCACGCGGCAAAGCTCGTCGCAAAACAACGACTTGCTGCGAAAGTGAAATTTCAGTTTCAACTGTTACAATAACATTCTGACCAGTTGCCGAATCAATGCCATTCATTTTGATTGCAAAACGCTGTTTGCCGAGAAGCGGAGTTGTGCCGCCAGTAATTTCGTTGATTTGATTTCCTTCGAGGAGAGCAAGTCCCTGTGCGTGCGATAATTTCAGATCGACTTTCCATGGATAATTGGCGGGCTGTCCCGACTCGTTTGTGATACGATAATTCAGGTAAACAGAAATGGATTCGGCGACTTGTTCTTGAAGTGTCATAAGTTGCTGCGCAGAAAGTGGCACTTTGCGAGCAGATGAAACAGATGAAGCTGGTGAAACAGGTGCGGCAGATGAAACAGATTGTGTAGATTGAACTGCTGGAACGGATGAATCTGTTGCAATAAATGAATTCGGAACTTGCGGTTTCATCACGGAAACTTGCTGAATCGTCTGGTTCGTCTGATTCGGCGTTTTGGCGATGAATGATTCAGACCAATTTGTATCAATAAATTGATTCGATGAAGTCGAGTTGGACAGTGAGTTAGAATTGAGCTGCAAGTTCGAGCCGATCAACGTGATTTGATTTGCACCTGTGATGTCATATTCAAGCGAGCTGATTCCACATCGAGAGAGTCTACTTCGTAACTCGGTTTGTGACAATGTTTTGATGTCGCCATTTTTCGGAGCTGGAACAATAACCGTTTCACGAAGTGCGATCAGTTTTTGTGATGATGCGAGTGAATCTGCTTTATAATTTTCATCGAGAATGATTTCTGCCACATCCCCGAGCAGAACGAGTGTCTGTGAACATTCAATCGGTTTGTCAAACAGACGAATTTCAGCGGCACTCAGAATGATGGCATTCAGTGCAGCGGCAATTAGGGCAATCAAACATGTTGTTACAAAAAATAAATGACGCATTTTTCTGGGGGGAATGTCTATTTTGATATTTTGTGTTTTGAACTAATTCACGGCAATTTCCAGCGGCGGCTTCGTGTTGTTTTTGACCACGATGGAATCGAATTATACTCACACCTCGCCATTCACCTCTCACCCATCGCCTCTCACATCTCACCTTTCACATCTCGCCACCAGTCCACTAACAAGTTTAGTTTTGCGAAAACGGTTAGATAACAAAAACCGTCAATACGCTCCCTTTGGTCGCTCCTTTCCGGCTCCTATTTTGTCAATTTCAACAAAATAGAAAACTTGTTATCGGACTGATCTCACCACTCGCCACTCGCCACTCGCCACTCGCCACTCACCACTCACCACTCACACTTTTCCATTATCGTTTAATACTAATAACAGTTTGGAGCATCTGGTCGCCCGTCTGAGTCGATTTGCTGTTTAATTCATAAGCTCTCTGCGAAGTAATCATGTCGATCAATTCGACAACAGGTGCGACGTTCGACATTTCAAGATAATTCTGTTTTAACTGTCCGATTCCATTTTGCCCCGGAAGATTGTCAATTGGTTGTCCAGAAGCATCTGTTTGTTGAAACAAATTCTCGCCCATTCGCAAAAGTCCTTCTGGATTGATGAATGTCGCCAGTTCAAATTGTCCGACTTGTTGTAACTGCACTGTCGGCGGCTGAACCGTCCACACACTTCCATCGGGATTGATCTGCACAGCAGTGGCATCAGTCGGAATGTTTATTGGCGGTTCGAGAAGTCTCCCAGAGTGCGCACTTCCGAGAACCACGTCGCCATTTGGATTGACATTGAAATTTCCGGCCCGTGTGTAAAAAGTTTCATTTGTGTATGGATCGAGCACCTTGAAAAACCCTTCTCCGGCAATTGCCACATCGAGTGGTCGCTCAGTTTCGGTGAGTGAACCTTCTTTGAAGACCGATTGCACACTTGTAACACGAGTTCCGACTCCGATGGCAATTCCCGTCGCCGTGAATTCGCCATTTGGGTCCTGCGAACCTGGATATCTCAAATTATCGTAATACAAATCTTCAAAATTACATCGCTGTTTTTTATATGCAGTTGTTTCAATGTTCGAAAGGTTATTTGCAATTGTATTGAGCTTTTTTTCCATGCCCAACATGCCACTTCCTGACGTGTAAATAGTTTGAAAAGGCATCGTAAATTAGTTGTTAGAGGTGATGGGCGAGATGTGAGCGGATTTTACGAAACTCTCAGAACTCGACTTAGTAGACCAGCGGTGGCTTCGTCCTGTGCGTGCATCATTTTGACGTTTGTTTCAATGGCACGAGAAGCGATAATCATGTCGATCATTTCGGCGGCGGGATTACTTGCCGACATTTCTAAAAAACCGGAGCGAACAATTGGACGTTCGGCTTCTGTCAAATTTTGATAGTCGCCATCGAGTCGATAAATGTTTTCACCGACTTTGACCATTTCTTTGAGGTTGTTTGGTTTTACAAGAGCAATTTCTTGGAGCCGTCCGATTTGAAATTCTTGCAAAACGCCGTCGTCTCCGATGTGCCATCGATTCAATTCGGGATTTGGGACGGCAATTGTTTCTCCTTCGACATCGAGGAGTGCGAATCGACTGCGTCCATATTCGGAGACAAAGTTGCCGTTTCGATCTACTTGAAAATTACCGGCCCGAGTCAAAAATTCTTGATTGGTACTCATATCACGGACGCGAAACCAGCCGTCTCCCTGAATTGCCAAGTCGGACTTGACTTCAGTGGCTGAAATCGGTCCCTGTTTGAATTCGGTGAGAGTTCCGACAGTAATACATCCTCCGCCGATGTCGGCAATTGTTCCAGTTCCCGGCGGCCATTCTTCTGAAATGATATATTCAGTTGGTCTGGCCATTTGCATTGCTAATTCCCGTTTGAATCCTGGTGTTTCCAAGTTGGCGATGTTATTGGAAATCGCTTGTAGACGTAATTCCTGCGACATCGCACCTTCAGCGGAAATATAAAGTCCATAAGACATCGGAGTGATGGGATTGGAAACGGCTTGTTCGATTGGCAGCCGTGAGAAACGCTTCTCTTATTCGGCTATAATTCGATACTATCTATATCGGATATGCCGAATGTCCTCATTAAAGAGAATTGGTAAAATGCGGAAAATTTTCCGATTATGCCGAAAAAACCGATTTTGGAGCAGTGAAATAATAAATTAGGAGCAGTAAAATAATAAAGGTGTTAAAATAGGGGATTTTTTGTGGCGAAATAGCCCGCCGCCTGCGCCTGATACCAGTTTCGTCGTCGGTTCTTTGTGAAACACGCCGTTTTGTCAGCACCATTTTTTGTTTTTTATACTCCGCACCGGCATGAAACGATACTTTTGTTGGTGTCATTTTTTAGAAATTTGCTTTGTTTTGCGAAACAACCACTTTCTACGAAAGCGGGTTATACAGCTACGAAAGCGGGTTAAACATCTAATTGATGACGATTCGCAGTATTTTTGGTGTGGTGCATCCATTTTGCGACTCGTTCGGCTCCAATAGTCAACAGGACGAAAAGCACAGGAGTGACATAAATACCGACAAGAGTTTCAGTGATCATTCCTCCGCAGACAGGTATTCCAATTGCATGACGACTCATTGCTCCTGCTCCGAGTGCAGTCACAAGTGGGAGTATTCCGAGAATGAACGCGAATGATGTCATAATAATCGGTCGCAGTCGCAGACGGCCTGCCTCAAAAGCGGCATCAATGATTGGTTCTCCTTCTCGTCGTTTTTCGATAGCAAATTCGGTGATTAGAATCGCATTTTTGGCCGAAAGTCCGACCATCAAAATAAATCCGATTTGCGTGTAAACATTGATGTCGAGTTTTCCAATTGATGCCGCCAAAAGCGATCCGCCGATTCCGAGTGGAACGGCCATCAAAATAATGAGCGGAGTCGTCCAGCTTTCATACTGGGCGGCCAAAACAAAAAAGGCGAAAATAATACAAAGTCCGAAAACGATAATCGTGACATTTCCGACATTTGCTTCTTGGAAAGTCATTCCGGTCCATCCATATCCGAAACCACGCGGCAAATCGAGTGAGAGTTTTTTCAGTTCATTCATTCCTTGTCCGGTGCTAACTCCCGGAGCGAGCTGTCCTTGTATGTATGCGGTCGGATATAACTGGAATCGCGGGAGAAGCTGCGGTCCGACCACTTCTTTCATATCGGCGATTGCATTTACGGGGACCATTTTTCCGTCGGAGTTTTTGAATCGCATGTTCAACACGTCTTTTGGATTGATGCGTGAGTCGGTTTGTGCCTGCACCATGACATGATAAACATTTCCAAATTGGTTAAAATCGTTGACATAAATGGAGCCATAATAACTTTGCAGAGCGTGTGAAAGTTCATTGAGAGAAATCCCCATTTTCATTACTTTGTCGCGGTCAATATCGAGATAATAACGAGGTGCGTTCGGATTGAATGTCGTGGCAGCCATGGCAAAAAGTCCCGATTCCATTGCAGCATCGCACAAACTATTTGCCGTTTTGAAGGTTTCAGAAATACCGAGATTTCCTTGATCGAGAAGCTGATATTCGATTCCTCCGGCGTTTCCGAGTCCCATGACAGGAGGAGGCGGAAAGAGCATCAGACGTGCTTCTGGAATGGACTCAACTCGTGGTTTCCATTTTGCATACAAAGCTGGGAGCGATTCGTGGAATCCTTCTGGTCTCCCCTGTTTCGGTTTGAATCCCAGTAAACTGAGGAGCATCTCCGTCTTTGTTGGATATCTTTCCTCCCAGGGAGTCAGTGTTAGAATGGCGAATCCTGCATTCGACATTGAAGAACCGTCTAAAAATGAATAGCCGTCAATCAAAATGGTCGCCTGAATCCCGGC
>JBOFGF010000166.1:0-21627 GCA_051649005.1 Thermoguttaceae bacterium
GGACAAGAGAAATATGACTCTTTTCGTCAATTGACTCCCAAACGGGTTCGTCTGCACGAATTGGTTTGGGAGGTTCGACTTTGGTTACAATATGTTTTGGTGCAGCATCAGTTTCATCGCCGTCCGCATCTACATCAGAAGCAGCACTCGTCGGCACAATGAATCGGGCCGGTCCTTCGACCTCCAATTCTTCTTCGTCTGGAGTGAAAATCGATGCCGACTGATCAGCGGATGGTATTTGTGTTTCAAAATTGCCGTTTTGTGCTGCAATTGGAGCGACCAATAAACAAGTAAAAACAGAAGAAAGTATCCAGTATTTTTTCATGGGGGATTTTTATTGAAGAGTTGTTCTTGATTAGCTGTTAGTTGATTAGTTGTTGGTTGATTAACTGTTAGTTGTGAGCAAATGATGTGAATCCTCTGATGGTTTTACAAGTAGAACGGGTCACACCAATCCAGTGGCGGACTTGTATCCGCCACTTTTTGTCTATTTACTTTCGTTCTTGTCCAACATTTACTGTGTTGACACCGGTTTTGAGTGCGTCATTTTCCTCTTTGTTTGTGGCCTGTGCGGCACTTCCACTCTTTCCTGTCATGGAATCAAACGAAGGCACGGATCCGATTTGGCTTTGTTCGACCGCTGAAACAGGTGTGGGACGACGCAGATTTCTCGGCGGCATATATCTTTGTCCTTTTGCGGCGGCTTCTTCTTTTGCTTTTGCAATTGCAGCATCAAAATCAGCGATTTCTTTTTCGCGGTCTTGAATGAGCTTCTTGCGAGCAATTGCTTGAATTGCTGCCTCTTTGTCCGTCGGTCTGTCAACGAGGAATCCGCCCGGCGTTCCACGCTGTGCATACGAATTGTTTTGCACACCACATCCATAAGTGTCATTGCCACCATAATTTATCAAAAAGCTGAAATTACTGCCGCACTGTGATGGTGAATGATAAGTGATGCTCCCGCTGCACAAAGCCTGATTTCGTCCATTAAATACGTCATCGCCGCCATAACAATAAAGGACACCAATACTTCCTTCGGCTCCGACTCCCTGTGTCATGCCGCCAGTGGCCAAAAATTTGTCATTGCCGCCAAAATCGCACAAATATCCGATTGACAAATCCCATGCCATTCCTGTTCCCATAATTGTTCCGCCATATACGTCGCTTCCAGCATCATCAATGCAGAATCCGAGTGCATAATGACAGCCGAATCCATTCGCAAATCGAGTCCACTCTTTTTCACGTCGGGGACCACCATCGTATGCTGATTTTGTGGTTCCATGTCGAATGTCGTTTCCACCGAAGTCGCGGGCAATTCCGACTCCGAGCCAATATCCGCCGCCGTGTCCGAAGTAATCGACTTCATAGACATCGTTTCCTTCTCCATTCATGAACAGACCAATTCCGCCATTTGCCACTTGCCGAATTCCGGCTCCAATTCCTTGTCCCCAGCCATCATATCCTGGATGTTCTGGATATGAGTCGATATAAAGACCACCGCAGTAGTAATAATTGTTTCCTGCACTATTTTCGACGACACCGAATCCGCCCGGCGCACCAAATCCCTGCGCCCACATTGCCGCGCGGAATTTGTCGTCCCCACTTCGACTGACGAGCAGACCTATTCCTTCGAGTGCATGTCCCTGAACACGGCGAAGTCCTTTGTAATTATCATTCCCACCAAAATCAAAAAGCATTCCTGCTCCGACGAGAGTGGAACCCTGTGCGACATCACCGGCCGAATAACTGTCGCTTCCTTCGCAGTCAACGAGAATCGAAACACCGAGAACAGAACCACCCTGAATACCCGGTTTAACTCCGGTGTAAGTATCGTTTCCATGCAAATCAATCAGAGCAAAAACGGGTCGATGGAGACCGCATGTACCTTCTCGATATGAATTATTGCCACCACGATTGATGAGGCAAATCACATCCCGAAACTCAGGTGAATCGAGATCGAAGACATTATTTTCACGTCCTGCGATGATAATATCGCCGGCAGAAGTGACAAGTCGTTGAACGGTTTGACCGTTCATCATTACAGTTGGAAGGCCTTCTGTCGGAAGCTGTTCAAGGAGAGCCAGCAGACTCTGATTTGTGAGTGGAATCAGTGACTCAGCAGCATCATGAAAACCTGTTTTGTCCATTTTTTCGACTATATTGACGAGTCTGCGTCCGACCGAGCGACTTGGAATCGTATGTCCATTCACACATCCTGATCCAACAAAAGTTTGAACGAGTCCCTGATTTAGCTCATTGATTTCGGCAGATGTCAGTGTCGAAAGTGCTCGTGCATGGTGCATTTTTGCTTCGATTAGACATCGTTTAACTTCATTAAGAGCGTCAATCGACGTTTTGCACTGTAAAAAGCGAACTCCGCCATCATTTCTTGCCGGAACATCTAGTTTTTGACGAATCATGGTCATTGCTTCGGCGATGTATCTGTGATTTCGTCCAAGACCAACGTGCATAAATCGAGAAAATTCTTCGGCATCAAAAACGGATGGAAGCACGTCATTATAAAGCTGCTGATACCACGAAAGTCGGCATCGACCATCGACTTCACTTCCGGTGTTCAAACTTGCGGTGTTTCGCAGTGTGCTGCGGGCATAACTTCGCCACATGTCATATTTTCCTGTCCAACTTCGTGTTTTTAATCCATTGACGATTTCATCGTACATCAACTGGATTTTTTCTTTCGAATTTGGATCACCTGCCAGTTTTGAATTGATTAACTTTTTCGGCACTGCACTGGGATTTTCGTCGTCATCGAAATCTGGATAAACAGGCTCCACAATTTTTTTGACCGCGACTGACTGCGGCGTGGTCGGTTTTTGCGCCGGAGTCGAGTTGGCAGCATCCGTTTTGGCTGCTTCTTTGGTGCCATCTTTGACCACTTCTTTTGTGGCATCTTTGGCTACTTCTTTTGTGGCAGCAATGCCACTTGTTTCGTGTACATGTTTTGACGCACCTTCGGTCAATTCGGTCAATTTTCCAAAATCTGATTTAGAAGTTGGAGAATTGGCAGGAATGTCATTTCTTGCACTTTCAGCGTTTTTGATGACTTCGGAACTTGCAATACTTTCCGTTTTGTCGGGAATGCTGGAAGGATTGTTTGGTTTGTTTTTTTCAGCAGTCGATTGCATGTCGAAAACCACCTCAAAAGGTGTCTCAGATGCGGCATTAGTGGCATCATTCTGATTTTGAGCAATTTCCGAATTTCGTTTTCGTTCTTCCTTCTGTGTGTCAGAATCGACGGTGTTCGGTCTTCGAGCCACTTCTGGATCGACCGTTTCTGGAATTGCGTCCCAGTTATTGACTTCTGAAGTTTTTACCGTTTTCGGCGAATCAGCACCATTTTGCGGCGTTCGATAATTTGCACGTCGATTTTGTGCCACATAAACAGGTTCATCATTTGCATCGCCATTCAATTCTGACTGTTCAGGTAAATTGGCGATCTGCTGATTATTTTTCGGAGTCGCAGAAGTTTCGACAGAATCGAGAGATGACCAGCCATCTCCTGTCGTCTCTATTCTCTTTTGAGCGGAATTGACAGTGGAATTCGCGGCGAGCATTTTGCTGGGAATCTCTTTTTCCCTCTGGGAAGCAGCCAGTTGGCGTGCAATATCACTGGTCGAAGGAGCGGGTTTATCAATTTTGCTTAAATTTCCCTGCTTATCGTTTTTTGAATCGGATGCAGGAGTCTTACTCGGTGTCTCCGACTTTTCCTGCGAAACAGTCGCTGATTTTTTCGGAGGTCCCTGGATAGCTTCGCGGAGCATAGCTTCGAAGTCGGGGGCATCTTGTGCAGAAAGACTTCCGAACAGTGTTAAACCACTTAAAATTGAAGTGGCGATGACTCGTGCCACACCTTTTTTCTTTCGCATCAATGTCATTTTTGGGGGCTCTTTTGGGGCAAGATGTTAAAATATGCCGATTTTATCGATTTTCGGGAACGAATAATACTATATTCGACACCTGCGCCATTTCTCTTGAGAAAATTCAAAATTTAATAATGACATCTTATCCAAAATGACATTTTATCCAAATTTAAGATATTTCATGTTCTGCTAATTCGACCATCAAATACGGCACTAAAACATTCTTTCTGCCTGTTATTCTGCAAAATATACTGCGAATCGTCATCAATGTTTAACCCGCTTTCATAGAAAGCGATGTTTCGCAAAACAAAGCAAATTTCTAAAAAAATGACACTAATAAAAGTATCGTTTTATGCCGGTGTGCAAAATAACAGCAATAAAAACAACATGCTTCTGCGAAACGAAGGCAAACTTGTTAGTGACATTATCGATTTAGCGTTCCCCCAGTTGAAAAATATCAGTGTTTCGTGTACAATGGTGATAGTTTGATTAGAGATCGTTTGATTCGCTTTCAGCGAAAGCGGTTGTTATGCGGAAACAAAGGAAATCATCTTTTTTGGCGACGAGGATAATAGCCAAAAATGATTTTCGCTGTTTTTCCGCCTTGTATTCGATTTTTTTCGTAAATTCGTCCTTTTTTTGGAGTTGCCCATGCGAATTCGTCTGTTTTTGAGTTTCGTTTTTTGCTGTCTTTGTTGTGTATCGCTTTGTGCCGCTGAACCTTCTTGGCCTGTCTTTCATGGTTTGTCGGGAGATAACATTTCGAAAGAGACTGGACTCCTCAAATCGTGGCCGGAAGATGGCCCTCCACTTCTTTGGAAATCAGACGTACTTGGAACCACAGAATTTCCGGGTTATTCGAGTGTCACCATCATGGATGGTCGTCTAGTTACGACAGGAAATGTCATAACAGGTGATCAAACTCACGTTTTTGTATTTGCACTTGATGCAAATACCGGAAAAAAACTTTGGGATTATGACAATGGACCTGCTTGGACGGGACATTTTCCCGGTGATCGAAGTACTCCGACTTTGGACGGCGACCGCGTTTATGCCTTTTCAGCGATGGGACGACTCACTTGTCTGAATGCAAAAGACGGAAAAGAAATATGGACACGAGATATCAAAGCCGACGCAAATGCCGATCTACCAACTTGGGCTTTTGCTGAATCGGTCGTGATTGACGGCGACAAAGTCGTTTGCTGGCCAGGTGGTAAAAAAGCAGCGGTCATGGCTCTGGATAAAATGACCGGCAAAACAATCTGGGAAACCCCCGGCTCTGATGAAAAAGCGGCATATTCCACCATGATCATTTTCGAACAAGATGGTGTCCGAATCTATGCAAACATGAACCAAAAAGGCGTGCTGGGTGTTCGTGCAAAAGATGGCAAACAACTCTTTTCGCATCCACATCCGACCAGTTATGACGTGAATGCGACAATGCCATATTATTCTGATGGAAAATTGCTGATTTCTTCGGGATATGGAACGACGGGAACCCAGCTCCTTAAACTCACAATAAGTGGAGATGCTGGAACGCTTGAACCGATTTGGGTCAAACAACCTCTCGACAACCAGCATGGTGGTTTAATCGTTTTGGATGGTTTCATTTATGGAGCCGCCAACAAATACAAAGGGGGAAGTTGGCTCTGTCTCGATGAAAAAAATGGCGACATCAAATGGGAAAGTCGGGCCATCAATCAGGGAAGTATTTCTTGTGCCGATAATATGCTTTATTTATACGGCGAAAAAGATGGGGTGGTGGCTTTGGTGAAACCGGATTCAGAAAAATACGAAGAAGTGTCGAAATTTACATTGCCAGAAGGAGGCGCAGGAAATTATTGGGCGCATCCGGTAATTTGCGGTGGAAAACTTTATTTGAGACATGCCCCATATCTTTACTGTTTTGATGTCAAAGCCAAATAGTTTGTAATTTGGTTGCCACGATGAATAATAGGCTTGTTCGGTAATTCATGAGATCGTCTTTGAGTCGAGAGGGGTTTTATTATCTCGGTATTGCTTCAATCATCTCGATTGGAGCGATCCTGCGTGAAATAAATATGATGCTCCTGTTTGCTGCATTTATGTGGATGCCACTTCTGATCTCGTTCAGGACGGGGCGTCGTTCATGTCAGGGAATTATTGTTCGACGCCACATTCCGAGGCCCATTTTAGCCGACGAACCATTTGTGGTTTCGATGGAAGCACGAAATACGAGACCGCGCTCGTGGTTTCAGCCCGGGACTTTTGGACTTATTGCGGTGGATTCGATCACGTTTGAATCCGCCGATAGTTTGGAGAGCAAGCAACATTCCTGTTCTCCGGCAATTTATTTTGAGTATTTGCCCTCCGATGAAATGCGAAATAAGACTTATGCGGTGCGATTGCCGCGGCGCGGTCTATATCGATTTGGGGCGGTCTCGATTTCGACTCGCTTTCCTTTTGGTTTTTTGCGTCATAAAACTACTGCATCACTATCGGAAAAGAGCGATGTGGAAGGAATTGTGTTTCCGAGAATTGGCGTTTTGTCGTCTATTTGGAAACAGAAAAATCGAGTGGCATTCGATGTTATTTCGAGTCACTCATTTCGCTCTGATCGGGAATCAGGGGAGTTTCTTGGTTTGCGACAATGGCAAAGTGGTGATGCAAAGAAGTGGATACATCGGCGAGCAACAGCGAAGTATCGAAAACCTGTTGTCTGCCAATTTGAGACTTTTCGACAGCGTGATTATGTGATCATTTTGGACACGACAGTTCTTGATACTAATAAATCGGACGAAAACAATCGTTCTTTTCGTGAATCATTTGAATTGGCAGTCAGCTTTGCAGCGACGCTTGTTTATGATATTTCGTCGCAAATGAGTTCACAAATCTATTTTGCGACGACTTCGGGCGAAAATGCTTTCGTTCATGGTTCGATTTCACAATCATTGATAGATTCGATTTTGATGAAGTTGGCTTTGATCGAACCTTCTTTGGATGATTACATCGAGCGAACAATGACGCAAATTGCATCAAATCTTGGCGATTTTACCGAAATTATTTTCATAACAACGACATCCGATGCTTCTCGTTTGTCATGTCTTTCCAGTCGAGTACATGTTGTAAATACATCGTCTGCCGAGTTCGACCAATTATTCATGTTCAAGTGAGAAAACACATTGGGCTTTTGTCTTTGGGCAAATTAGTTGGAGTGGAATTGGAAATGGAATTGGAAAAAACAGGCTCCCATCTTTCCCGTTTTCTTCATTTTGTCCAATTTTTCGGATTTCCACTTTTTTTCGGATTTCCACTTTTTTTGGGACTGGCAATCATTTTCATAAAAATGTCACTGCGATTCATTCAAAATGCCTTTGTGATTCCGGGCATCGCACATGGATACTTTCCGATCTCATTCGGTTTGATCGGCGGCTCCGAATCGAACGTCAATGTGTCGATGTTCGGACAGAGTGACAAATTTGAATTAACAATGTCGTCCCAAGTTACAATAAGTCCCGAATTCATCGCCGCTCGTCCCAGCAGTGATGCAAAATTGGCTTCTGCCGCTCGATGACCTTCATTATAATGCCGATCTTCTCGAATGGCGGCAATAAATTCGTTCCACTCGATTTGATATGGATTTGGTTCTGCGTCGGAAAAAGCCCAGCTTTCTGTCCCTTTTGCCATTGTGTGATTCGGAAAAAGACGTGTTTGTGCTTTTCCCAAACTTTCCATCAGAACCGCAGAACCTTTCGTTCCGTGTGCAATGTCACTATAACGATTGAAGCATCCATTTTGATAACGACCATGCGAGCTGAGAATTGAACCATCCGCAAATGTAAATTCTTGATAATAATTATCGTTTGTTTGTCCCTGCAATTCAGGATTGTTTCGGCCTCCCATTCCAATAGCAGAGACCGGCCACGCATTTTTGGCCCAGCAGGCGACATCAATATTGTGGATGCAATAATCAATAAACATGTCGCCGCCCGACCAGTCGAAAAAGTGAAAGTTGCGAATTTGATAGGTCACTTCATTCTGGCCTTCTTTCCAGTCTGATGCTCTGCTTGGATTGTGCATTCGATAACCACGCAAATGAATCAGTTCGCCGATTTCTCCGCCATGAATTCTGGCAACAACTTCTTGTCTTGCTTTGCAATGTCGCCACATAAGTCCACAGGCGATTTTCAGATTTTTTTCGTCAGCTTTTTTTGCCGCCGCCTGAATCCGCCGTGTTCCTGGTGAGTCGGTCGCAAATGGTTTCTCCATAAAAACATGGACTCCTTTTTCGACCGCATATTCAACATGAATTGGTCGAAATACTGCACACGATGCCAAAATAGCAATATCACCGGGTCTCAGAACATCAATGGCTTTTTTATACGCATCAAATCCTGAAAATTGTTTTTCATGGGGAATGTCGAGTCGCTCCGGTGTTGATTCATAATGCGACGAAATGGCTTTGGCACTTGATTGAACACGATCATCAAAAATGTCAGCAATAGCAACAAGTTTTGATGGTCCGGGAACTGAGAGCGCATTGATTACCGCTCCGCGTCCACGTCCACCTGCTCCGATAAGAGCAAATCGGATTTCGTTGCTTTCTGCGGCATGAACATGCGGAGTATGCTTCAAAGTCATTACAGCAAGTCCAATTGCGCCGGCTGATTGTAAAAAAGAACGTCGATTTGAATATATCATTATTGTTAAAAATGAAAAGGGAAAAGAAACAAAAAGAAAATATACAGTGGGCTTTTACCAATTATATGCGTTCAAACTGTTTTTTCAACAAAATCTTTCAACAAAATCGAAAAATTCATTACAATCGGAGTAGTTTATAGTCGATACTAATGAAAGCGGTTTTTTTCGGTAATGATGATGGCACTTTTTGATCACATTCGATAAAAATTGCATACTCCCCGGCAAATGAAAGATGAGTGACATTATGAATGAACAAACACATTTTGGCATGGACAGAACTATTTCCAGCAGACAGATGACACTTGGTGATCCGAGTGAATGGAATTGCGCACAATGGCAAGAAAAAGAGACGAATCAATCAGATATGTGCGGTCGAATTGTTGCACGAATGCCTGATTTAAGTGGCGGTGCATCGTATTCACTCCAGTCACCGACAAAAACATCATCGTGGTGTTCACTTTTCACAGCCGTGTATCATATTGTCCCTTTTTGGAGGCCAAAATATCGAAAAAATCTTGTTGCATATTCGAAACATCAAAATTTTGATGAAAACAATTCGTCATTTGATGAAAGCAGCTCGTCTTTTGATGAAAACAGTTCGTCATTTGATGAAAACAGTTCGTCGTATCATTTATCGCATAAAACGAGCAAACGATTTTTACATACTCGTTTGACACTGGTTGTATTAGGCGGAATTTTTCTGATTGCGGGGACTATTTTGACTGGCCGAGTTTGTCTCCGGTCGGCCAAAACCGTGTCAGAAGTGGCAGTGTCAGAAGTGGCAGTGTCTGAAAAGGAAGGAGGCACAAATCAAGTTGTCGCTGAAACTGCGTCGAAACCAGCGGAAACTGCGGCAACTCCTGCTCCTGTCGTGAAACCAGTGGAAACTGCTGCCAAACCAGCTGCTCCCGCCCCAACTCCTGTTCCTGTCGTGAAACCAGTGGAAACTGCGGTCAAACCAGCTGCTCCCGCCCCAACTCCCGCTCCTGCGGCAACTCCTGCTCCTGTCGTGAAACCAGTGGAAACTGCGGCCAAACCAGCTGCTCCCGCCCCAACTCCTGCTCCTGCGGCCAAACCAGTGGAAACTGAGGTGTCTCCGTGGGAACGTGCTGCAAATGATTCATATTCGCCGTGGACGAAAAAACTTTCACCGGAATCAGAACAAATCGCCCAGCAGGAAGCTGAACCGAAATCGAACAACACGCCAGAAGATGCACAGGGGGTTTCCATGACTCCCATGACTCCGATTCCATCTTATGTATCCAATGCACCTGCAACTATTCCTTATACGAGAACAATTCCAGTGAATCAGCCGACAATAGTTCCACCTGCGTCGATTGGGATGTCTGGACAAGCATTGTCGATGCCCATTTATCCAGCATCAGAAACGATTCATTCGGCGACAGCAATCCCGATTCCAGTGCCGAACTATTCAGCAGCGAGCAATGTTTCTCATTCAGTATCACACCCAGTTCCGCCGCCTGCATATTTTATCAATTCAGCGACGGTTCCACAAACTCCGAATTATCAATCAAATCAAGCAATGACGCAGCAGCCAATTGCGGTCGCACAGTCACCAGATTATCGCACCCAGTCAGTTGCCACTTTGCCAAATGGATATCATCTTGCATCGCCTGCACTGCAAATAAATGACGTTAATCCGGGATTTTCGACCACCAATTCGGGGAATCCAACCAATAATAATAATAATAATAATAATAATAATAACTTGGCAACATCGAATGGATACTATCCGCCAAATGGATATTCCAGTCAGGGGACAATTAATCGGGGAGTGAATAATTCGTCCCAGTTTCCTGTTCCAGCGACTTATCCATCGTCTGATGTTTATCAGCCGAGTTTGCCGCCCGGCGGAGCTGGAAGTGTCGGAAATACGAACGCACCGATCCCGACTGCTCGAATGATTCCGAACTATTCGACTCATGGCAATGCGATGCCACTTGGACGTGTTTTTTGATTTGTTAAAACTGAGATTTTTGAATCATTAGATTTTTGAATTTTCTGCCGAAAAGATGCCATGTCCGTTATTCCACAATTGACCAAGACCGATTCCCCTTCGATGAAAAAGAGCAGTTTCGCTGAAGGTTCGCTCTGCGTGGATGCACTTTTTCCATTTCCGCTTTCGCTGCAAAATGCGGCGTTTGTGTCGTCTGGTGGTCATGCGTACAAACTCTTTTCCGAAGTGGAAGAGGCAGCTTTGTCAAAAATCCCAAATCCGATTACACTGTCCGCTGGTCTGTCAGGAGAGAAAAATGCCGAAAAACCGAATCTGGCGATGTTCGATGCGTTAATAATGCAAAATGCGACAAAAAATAGGAAAAGATCAAACGATTCTTGCTCGGAAGATGCCTGTTTCAATGCGCAGACTGAATTGCCAAAACGGAAAATGGCTTCTTTTAACTCAACTGCTTCTGCCGCAGAAGTATTTTTTGATTTGCCAAAATATCAAGTGATGGGAAATCGAAATCCCGCTTCGACGGAGGCAAATCGCAATTTGTCTTACTTGCAGAAGAGTGCCTGTGAATCGGAGGCACTGCTCGCATTTCCTCGAACGAAACCAGACACGAGCTGGATCGACACCGATAATGAAAGTGAATCGTCGCCTCGTTCATTAAATGAAGCGATTAGACGCGGCCGCGCTGTCGAAGGAATATGTGGTGGAAAGGGATCGGTGAAAGTTCCAACTCTTTCTGAAACCATCACTTCATCGAAATCAACAATCGCCGCTCCCGGTATTTCCACGTCTCGAAAACCAATTTCAATTTTTGAAGTCATTCCATTTCAAGAATGGAATTTGGAAACACAAACACCTGCAATACAAACAACAGCGACACAAACACCGGCAATACAAAAAGAAAAAGTTTCGGAATTATCGCATCTTTCTATTTTGCCATTTTCCACTGCAAGTTCGCCTGAGTCGGTTTGCAACTCCGCTCCTGTCAATGCGGATACTTTAATAAACTGTAATGACGAACGGTTTTCATCAAATAGAACAATTGATGCGACAATCGAATTTAATTCAGCGACCACTATTGTGACAAGTGGATCAGAGAAAGGAGTACAAGAGGATTCACTTTCCGACACGGAAAAGGTGGATACTTCATTTTCACAGCCATCGGCGGATTCGAATGTGTCACAATCTCGGCTTTTGAATGAAACCGAAATAGAAGTAAATTCCAAAATAAACTGCGAAATAACAAACGAAGTTTCTATTGCACCACAAACCGAAAATCATACAAAGCAAATTCACATAAACAGTGAACCTTTGGTTTCCAGACAAGAAACTTTTTCTGGAAATTCTGCATTGTCGGTCAGTAACAGTAAAAACGCCAAAAACCACACACTCGCACCTGAAACTAATCAAACGACAAATTTTGTTGGAGCGTCTTTTCATCTGCCGGAACACATTGTATCAATGCAGGAAACGGCAAAGTCGCAGGTCAATCATCTTGCCGAACTGATAGAATCAGCCCGAAAAAAAGGGGACAAAATTATTAGTGTTTGTGGCATCGAACAAGGAGATGGTTGTACTACAATGTCATTGTGCATCGCCAATGATCTCGCCGAACGCGGTCTGCATGTTCTTCTTGTGGATGGGCACTCGCAAATTCCTGATCTGTCTCAAATTATGCGAGTTCCGGTCAATCAACATGTCTGCGAAATTGTTTCGCTTTTGAAGGGGCGACTCGATTTTTTTGCTTGGAGCGACTCGCCAATTGAAGTCACAAAAGAAGGAACTGCATCACCTGATATCAAATCATTTTTTGAAATTATTGCCACTCTGCGGGACGATTATGATATCATTGTCATCGACAGTGGGGCACTTCTCGCTTTGCCATTAGAACAGCACATTAGTTCATGGCAAGAAATGACTATCGATGGTGTGTTTCTTATTCATAGCATGACAAAAGCGGCCCGAATTTCTCCAAATTCTGTCGCATTTCATCTCTCAAAACACAATATCAAACTAATCGGAATTGCTGAAAATGCGGCGAAATAGTCGAAATTAGTTCGGAAAAAATGAGTTTGGAATATGAGTCTTGAAATGCGAGTTTGAAAAACGAGTTTGCAATGCAAGTTTGAAAAACAAGTCTTAAAATCAATCCAAAGTCTTTGTTTTCGATTGAATCGAGTATTTTTTGACCGGCCTGTGCTGCTGTGCGACGAGTAATTCGGCGATTATTCCCATCGAAAGAATTTGTCCACCGAATAAAAGACAGGCAACTCCATATAAAAGGGCGGGGCGAGAACCGAGGTGCATCTGGGCATCAATTCCGATGCACGTTAGATCAACACATGGCACCCGAGAAAGTCCCCAGAAAGCTGCGAGAACGAACAAAATTAAACTGCCAATTGACACCAGCAGAAGTCCAACTGTTCCCATAAAATGTTGTGGGCGTTCTCCATATCCGGTCAAAAACCAAACGGTGAAAAGATCGAGAAATCCCTTAACAAAGCGAGTGAATCCATATTTTGAATAGCCAAATTGCCGTGCTCGATGTTTCACGACCTTTTCTCCCACTCGAAATCCTCTGGCATTTGCCAGCACGGGAATAAATCGATGCAATTCCCCATATAAATGGACTTCGTCGAAGATTTCACGTTTGTAACATTTCATTCCACAGTTGTGGTCGTGCAATTGGACACCTGTCATCGAACTAACCATCTTGTTGAAGAACCAAGATGGCATGACTTTGTGCCATGGGTCATGTCGCACTTTTTTCCAGCCACTGACCACATCACATTCTTTCATCATTTCCAGAAAGCCTGAAATTTCATGCGGATCGTCCTGCAAATCGGCATCCATCGTGATGATGATGTCCCCTTTGGCTTCCTGAAAACCGGCTTCGAGAGCAGCTGCTTTTCCGAAATTACGGCGAAATCGCAGACCTTTCACTCGTATGTCATCCGAAGATAATTGTTCTATAACTTGCCAAGATTGGTCAGTCGAACCATCGTCAATGAAAATCACTTCAATGTCATAATGATTTCCATTGGTCGCATCGCAAATTTCAGAATAAAGAGTCGAAAGACTGTCTGCTTCATTAAAAACCGGAATGACAAGAGATAATTTCATAACAAGTAAAAACAAAAAGACTTTGGCGACTCCACTCGACAAAAAAAGCTCGCACACTTTCCAAAGCGGCGAACCTTATTAGACGAAAACAGAGGGGAAACCGACAGGAATTAAATACTGTCGGTCTTCAATTTACGACATTTCATCTCACCTTATTGACGACGAAAACGTCGAAAAACGGGGACCGCTGATAGTCCAACTGCCAAGATGAAAAATGTACTTGGTTCAGGTGAGACTGGAGTCTCTGGTGGGGCCGCAAAAACTTCTGGAGTTGTAATCAAAGAATAACCCGAAGAAGGTATTGACGATGACACCAAATTCTGACTTTGCACCGACACTATTGCTGGAAGTGTGTCCTCATCTGAATACGGCAAAACAACCATGTCATTAGGAAGCTGAGAGAGCAAACTCTGCGGCCCCAAATTTCCTTCAATAGATGCTGTTGTACAAGTGTCGAGCGACGAATCAATCGAAGCAGGGCCAGACTGACCATCCAATCCACTCCAAAGTGTATCACTCGAAGGCGTTCGCATCGTTCCAGCAAATAATCCCGAACAAATGCCAAAAGACAAAACAGCAACAAATCCAAACTGCATCATTTTCATAAATACCTCCTGATACAAAAGTATCATGTTTATTGTGGAGAGAAACAGCAGTCAACAAAAAAACTTCAAAAGGAAACAAACGAAAAAAGGAATTACACCCTTCATCAAACATCGTCTACTGTGCCTATTCTATATCATAAAAAAGTCCCTGTCAATACTTTTTTTTATGGATTTTTGAAATACTTTGCAGTCTTGTTGGGATTGTTTTTTTTTGCATCAGAATACCTTCTCTTTTGCATTATTATGAATCGCTTTTTGTTTGATTTTGCATAAAAATAACAAAATAATTTATAAAAATTTTTGTGATTTTTGAAATTTTTTATCTCGGTTTGTTATTTTTTTGGTCCCAATATGGTGAAAGTCGTCGTAAACGATGAATAATCGGCGGAAATTGTTCGAGAAAAGTCTGAACGTCATTCTCGGATGTATATCGACTCAGACTGATTCGCACAGACCCGTGCATCGCAGTGAAAGGAATGTGCATCGCCGAAAGTACATGCGATGGTTCGAGAGAGCCAGATGTGCAAGCTGATCCACTCGAAGCACAAATACCAAATTCACTCAATTGATAAAGAATTCCCTCGCCTTCGACGCAATGAACGGCAACATTCAGAGTATTTGGCATTCTCTCGGCATTTCCGCCATTGACTTCGACTGATGGCACTTGTTGTAATATCTCTTCTTGGAGTTGATTTCGCTGTGATTCCATTCTGGCAATATCAGAGTCATGTGTTTGGGCGGCCAATTCAATTGCTTTTGCCATTCCAACGATATAAGGAACATTTTCGGTTCCACCTCGCCGTCCTGATTCCTGATGTCCTCCGATCAAAAATGGTCTCCATCTTGTTCCACGCCTCAAAACGAGTGCGCCAATTCCTTTCGGTGCATGAAATTTGTGCCCCGAAAATGCAATAATGTCAACATTTCTAAAATTGCCATTCATTTGAATCGGCAACTTCGTCATCGTTTGAGTAGCATCGCACACGAATACAATGGCGGGGTCCGTTTCTTTCGTGACTCGTGCCAGTCGTTCTATTGGAAAAACAACACCAGTTTCGTTGTTGGCGTGCATCACTGCGACAAAGAGCGTGTCATGCCGCAATTCTCGCACAAAATCGCCGATATTTATCTCGCCATTTCGATTGACACCGATGACTGAAACATCGAATCCTCGCCGCGCAAAATCTTTGCAGACTTCCAGCACCGCAGGATGTTCCACGGCAGTTGTGATGATGTGTTTTCTGTTCGGATTTGCTTGTGCGACTCCATACATTGCCGCATTCAGACTTTCTGTCGCACATGATGTGAATATGATTTCAGAGTCGAGAGTTCCAAGATTTTTTGAGATAGCTTCTCTTGATTGATCAATTGCTTTTTTTACAGGACGGGCCGCCTCGTACATCGAACTGGGATTCATAAATTGCGACGTTAAAAACGGCTGCATTGATTCTAAAACTTCTGGAGAAATCGCCGTTGTTGCATTGTTGTCGAGATAAATCATGTGTCTGCTGTGTTTGGAAAATAAAAAAATGGATGTTTATTGTGGTCGCCGTTCGCAAAAAGTTGCTTTTTTAGAACGAAAACATACAATTAAGTGTGGACACAAGTTTCACTCACTTTTGAAAAAAGCGAGTGTTTCGAGGAAATGAGAAAAATTTTTTACTGCGATGCAACTACTACTGTGATGCACAACTACTGCGATCCGACTACTGTGATCCGACTACTGTGATCCGACAAAAATCAGCGTTTGCAGAGGTTTCAGTGAAAGTGGGATGTTTGTCAGTTCACCCATTTCGGAAATCGCTCCCGTGTCTGGATCAAAAGAGGACCACGATGAAACTGGAACTTCTAGTTTTCCTTCATATTGCTTGTTCTCCGCATTCACGACGATGTAAATCAGCTTTCCCGCTCGAACAAATTTGCCCAGAACAATGGAATCGTTTTGCGGCAGAATCAGTGTTCGTGCTGAACCGAGAATCGTGTTGATCGTCTCCCAGGGAAGTTTCGATTCAGCATTTTCTCGAACAATGGGGAGGCCGAGCGATTCAATTGCAGCGGGAATCGAGACTTCCTGTGGAATCAAAAGTGGCATTTTATTGCCAACTCGTGCGGTCCAATCTTTTACACCTTGCTCGTCGGCAATAATAAATGGTATTTGGTTTCGCACCAGTACAGCACCGATTCGGTCAAATGAGCGGACCACTTTCTGCATTTTGTCCGACTGTAAATTAATTTTGAGTGGTTCGGCGGTCGGTCTGTACTCCTGCTGCAATTCGGATATTGGATAATAAAGCACAGCATCATAAATCGGTGTCGCATCACGGAGAATTGCATTCAGATGTCCGATATAATTGCAGTATTCTTTGTGTGCATCTTCGCCGCGATCATTTATTTGATAATAAAAAGTAAATTCGGTGACTCCCCAGACAGCTTCGACTGCGCATGCTGCCTTCATCCAATCGAGCGAAGCCGGTTTTGGATCATTTTGATCCATTTTTTGCGAAAAATCGCTCAGTTCAGTCATCACAAGTCGAGTTCCATTTAGTGCGGCTGCTGAACATGGAAATCCGGTCGTTTTCCAGCCGCCATGTTGATTTATATTTGGAAAACTATTCAGTTGATCGAGGCCTGGAATGTCAAAAAGCCGCATCAGACGTATTTTGTTCCCATCCAGTGGAACATGACCAGTCAGATTTTCTTCGTGGAGCATGTGTCCTGATGCGGCAACATTGTTTTTTTGGCACCAATCGAGGATTTCTCGGTAAAAATAGTGGTCATTTAGATCAGTAACAGCACTCCAAAATCGTTCTCTCTCTTTTCGATCTGACTCGGAATCACCAATAAAAAGTGATTTTTTGTTGATTGGGCCACCATTTTCTGCCAGATAGTTTTCAAGAGTTTCACTCCAAGGAACCATTGGAAGCAGCGGAATCGACTCATTGACGGCATCAATCACTTGGATTTTAGCGCGGACATGTTCAGGTATTTGGCCGATATTGACTGCGTTCAATGAAGGTTCATCAGTGAAATAGGCTTCGACATATTTATGCAAATCACCGAGTCGTTTCAAGTATTCATCGTGTGTTACTTCGAGAAATCGTTTCGTTGCTCCTTTCTGAATTGGGTTCGGATATCGACGGAGAGGTGCGTGTTTATTCGATGCGTGTGTATGTTCATACGCAGGACGGACATGACATTCGTCCTTCTCGGCATCATACACCAGTGCCATGCACTCGAGTTCAGGATGCTCTTCAAGAACGAGTCCTCCCGCCGCCAAAGACGGATAACCATCTTCGTCATAAATCCAGATACGAAGTCCAATTTCTTTTGCCGAACGAACTAAGTCAATAAGTCGTTGCCACTCCGTTTCATTTCGCATGTAATCTTTCGACGGCATATTTATCACGAGTCCGCCGAGACCACATTTATCCGAAAAATAGCGCAATTTTTCAGGTGTTGTGCGGTCTCCGAACCATCCATGAATAATTTGTAGTGGGCGATTTTTTGCAGAGGGATTATTCCATTCGGCGATCCATTCCTGCGGCGGCGCGCCGACGGAGACCGAACTTGTTGTCATAAGAAACGGCAAAAACAGCAGAATTAACAACAAAAAATGTGGCATTGAATAAGAAATTGTGATGGATTGAATACTTGCCTGCTTTTATTGTTCACAGCGACATTATACATCGAATTTCCATCGCCTGTCAATCAGTCGGTTTCATGTTCCAGTCGGATTCAGCCCGCCAACAAGTTTTGTGATTTTGATAAAATTGACGAAACTAAAAGCCGGAAAGGAGGGCGTACTCGCCCGTATTGACGGTTTTGTACAACTCATTCCTATTATGAAAATTTTATTTCGACCCGTTTTCAAGAAACTTGTTGGCGGACTGGGCGGATTCAAACCGCTAAAAGGTTTCAGTTATTGATGAACAATAGAAGACCAGCGAGTCGATTCTTTCGTTTCCTCCAAATCATATTGTGTTATTTTGGCAGCACAAACTCCGAGTGATTCAATTAGAGAGAGTCCTTTTTCTGCTCCGAGAATGGAAAGCGCGGATGCCAGTGCATCGGCTTCCATCGCAGTCGGAGCAGCCACATGAACGACGGATGATTTGGTCAGACCGAAACCCGTTTTGGGATCAATTAAGTGTGAATATCTCACACCATCTATTTCTACAAATTGCGATGTATCTCCAGAAGTGGCCAGTGCCATATTTTCAAGTGAAATCAAAACTTGATTTCCTGCTCCGAGTCCGCGCAGTTCAATTGACCATCCACCCGGCGGTGATGCTCCGACTCGAATGTCCCCCCCCGCATCAATGAGAAACATGCTGTGTCCGAGTTGTTGTACTGCTTCAAATGCTTTGTCGATGGCAAAACCTTTTGCGATTCCTCCCAAATCGAATCGGACTCCTGGTTTCAAAATCCGAATCGATTTTTTTTCAGAATCTCCATTGTCGATCAATTCCCACAAATGATTTCCTACAAATTGTTTGGCGTTTTCGACATAATGAGATTTTGGTAATTCTTTTTGGCGACGCGAACGTCTCCAAAGTCGAACGAGTGGCGAAATTGTAATATCAAATGCACCATCTGAAATTTTGCAATAGTATTTTGATGCCGAAAGAACATCGAACAATTCGTCACTGATCGGAATAAGTGGAGCCGATTCGCCGGAAAATCCAGATGAAATTGCCTTTTCTGAAAGAAGCGACAATTCACTTTCGGCATCATAATCACTCATCTGCTGGTTCAAACGGTGAAAGGTCTCAAAAACCGCCGCCGCCGCATTTTCAGCATCTTCTCTCACCTGTGCAAAAATGACAAGTCGCACTGGCACTCCCATTTCAGTTGCTGAAAATTCAAACCGCTGCATGTTTTGCTGACTCGGAAATTCTTCGGTCCGTTTTTCTTCGCACAATTCCGCTCTGACCAAAAAAGAAAGCGATGTGAGATGAAAAAAAATGGAAATAATGGCGAAAAATGAAACACAGATGACAGTCCGTGTAATTATTTCCGAATAGGGACGACATTCCATAGTATTTTTCGTGCTGATCATGTTTTGTTTGTCGATCCGGTGTGTGAGCACCGGCATTGAACCAACTTTTTACGCTAAAATTTAATTGCCATGAAATTGAATTTCCGAACACCGTCGGTGTTCGGGAACAACAAACCCGCCGACTAATGTTGACGGCATTTTATCTATTCCGGTGTTCACGCACCGGCTCGAAACGTTTGCGGCTCGCCGCGCCGGAGGCTCGATAAACAAAACAGTGAACGGATATAACTATTATTCCTAAATTCCAGATTTCAATTTGGGATCGGCAAGTCGAATCACGAAATTTTCCAAAACGTGTCTCAATTGCTCTTTGTTGCCCGAACTTCCACCTTTCAGATCGAGATCGACTTGCAAAAGCCAATCGAGAAGTTTGGCTCCGCGATGACGTCCAATCTGTTTCAGCTGTGATTCTGCTTTTTCGAGATATGCACCAACACCGGCGCGAGACAGGGCACTTGAAACAGAAATTTCTTTCCGATTTTTCTCCGCATCGAGAATCAGTTTCGTGGCTGCTCCATATTTTCTGAGCGATGATCCAATTCGAGCAAGAATTCCGGTCGAATCTTCTCCTGATGCAAAAAGCTGATTTAGAAAGCGAATTGCTTTTGCGGAATCTCCCATTAACGCAGCATCTAACATGGCAAAAACCGATTGTGTTCTCCAAGAACCAACATTTTTTTCGACCATTTCCATTGTAATACGACCATTTGCAGGCACAATTAAAGCCAGCTTGTCCAATTCCTGATCGAGAATTCCATGCTCCGCTCCGACACGTTCGACCAGAAGTGCGGCGGCATCTTTGTTACATTTTACATTATTTGAGTGCTGCGACCATTTGACGACCCAGCTCGGCATTTCTCGCTCAGAAAGTGTTTTGGCTTCAATAAGAAGTCCAGTTTCAGCAAGTCGTTTGTACAATCGAGTATTTCCCGGAAACGATTGTAACACGAGAATTAGAACACTTTTCTGCTGCGGTTTTTCGGCATATTGTTCGAGTTTATCTCGGTTTTTTGTTACAAATGAATCCGCATCTTCAACAATAACTGCCCGCCGATCTCCGCCGAACATCGACAAAGTGGAAAGTTCTTTGTAGACGTTTTGCATTTCAGCCGTATTTCCGTCAAAGCGAGTGAGCGAAAACTCGGCATCTTCCCCGTGCAAAATCGACTGCCGCAAATTACGGACCGCATGAAATTTCAAAAAAGGATCATCGCCAAAGACGACGCAAATCGCCTTCGCCGGATATGCAGCCGAATCCCAAAGATATTCATGGACCGAAACAAGATTTTTCATGCCTTTTTAGATTTTGTATGCGTTAACTGTTTTATATTTTTTGCAATGTAAAATTCGCGTTCACGTTCAGCCCGCTTTCGCTTTGCGAAACAATTAAGCACTGCGTAGAAAGCGGTTGTTGTGTTTAGTGAGCCGCCGGCGTAAGTCGGCGGGTTCCAGCATCAGTTTAGGCTTTCGCCGGACTGTTTGCTGCGCAGTTCCATGATATCCTGCTCCCGACTGACCGCTTCGAGTTTGAGCTTTTCGATTTCCTTACGCAAATCGTCCTGTTTCGCATCGGTTTGAGACGTTGCCGAAACGACGATTTTAACATCACTTTGGGGACGTTTCGAGTCCCCGGCGTAACTTTTGTCGTAAAGAAGATGGTATTTCGAATCGTTCGTCGGAATGATTAAATCCTCCCAGCAAGGTAAACCAAGACAAAAAGCGCGAACACGAATCAATCCCTTCTCCGGTTTGGATCGGATCAAGACCGTGGCAATGCCGAATTCCGTTTTGGCCGGATTCAGATTTTGAGCCGCTCCGCCGTGTAGTTCGCCCGCTCCGTCGACGAGGAAGGTAATGTACTCCGATGCCAGAACCTTGGGATTACCGGCTCCGTCAACGACTGTGGCTCGAACCGGAACGAAATCGCCGCCATCCGCTTCCAGACCAACGCCGACATCGTCGACGCTCAGTACAATGCCGGAAGTCCGCTGCGGATATTTCTTTTTCTGCACACAAACGACTTTTCCGCCAACCAAACCTTCGGCGAGCATTTCAATTTCGTCCGTTTTTCCCCGCCATTTTGAACGGATCACGCCAAAATCGTAAACGTCCTTGAAAATCACGGGGGGATGCGGCATTTGCTTGTACGACGCCTCCGGCTTTTGCGTGCCGATTTCATTGCCAAGCCAAGTTAAACGAACTTCCTCGCAGTTCGTCGCAATCACGACATCTTTGGGCGAAATCTGCGTCAGCTCGTGAAAGATCACGACCATCGGTCCCGTTTCGATGCCATCAAGAACGAAG
>JBOFGF010000167.1:0-5754 GCA_051649005.1 Thermoguttaceae bacterium
TTGTCGTCAGTCGAAATTTTCCAGAGACATGCAATTCGGCGAGGAAAACCGCGACATTTGGGGCAAGTCCTCGACTCGTTCGTCGATTTGAGTCCCGGCGATTTTGTCGTCCATGTTTCACACGGAGTCGCCAAATTTCGCGGCATCGAACCAATCACCAAAGGAGTCCAAAATGAGGAACATTTGCATCTGGAATTTGCAGATTCTGTTTCAATTTACGTTCCTGTTTCAAAAATAGCTCTTGTTCAGAAATATGTTGCAGGCGGAAAACATCGTCCCAAATTGGCCAAAATCGGCGGAAAACTCTGGGCGAAACAAAAGCAATCTGTGCAAGAAGCAATCTTCGATTTTGCTGCGGAAATGATCGACTTACAAGCAAAACGAGAATCTGCGCCGGGAACGGCGTTTCCTCCCGATTCTGACTGGCAAAAAACGTTTGACGCATCATTTCCGTTTCAAGAAACCCCAGACCAACTTTCAGCCATCGACTCTGTAAAACACGACATGGAAACTGCGCGTCCAATGGACCGACTTTTGTGCGGAGATGTTGGTTTCGGAAAAACGGAAGTCGCCATCAGAGCCGCCTTCAAAGCCGTCGATGCTGGATATCAAGTTGCCGTTTTGGTTCCGACAACCATTTTGGCAGAACAACATCGACGCACTTTTTCCGAAAGAATGCAGGAATATCCCATTTCTATTGCTGCTTTGTCTCGATTTCAATCCGCACAAGAACAAAAACAAATTATCGCCGACATCAAAATAGGAAAAGTCGATATTGTGATTGGAACACACAGGATCGTTTCAGCAGACATCTTGTTTCACAATCTCGGTTTAGTCGTGATTGATGAAGAGCAGCGATTCGGAGTACAACACAAAGAACGTCTCAAATTACTGAGAGAATCGGTCGATGTTTTGACAATGACGGCCACTCCCATTCCAAGAACGCTCCATTTTTCATTACTTGGAATCCGTGAAATTTCCAATTTGGAAACTCCGCCAGAAAATCGTCTTGCCGTACAAACAAAAGTTTGTCGATGGAACGATGACATGATCCGTTTTGCCGTTTTGCGAGAAATGAATCGAGGTGGTCAAATCTATTTCGTACACAATCGAGTTCAAGATATCCAAGAAGTTGCAGAACGTCTTCAGAGAATTGTTCCAGAAGCACGCATTGGAATCGGTCATGCGCAAATGCCAGACGACCAACTCGAAGAAATAATGCACGATTTTGTTGATCATGCTTTCGACATTCTTATAAGTACGACAATTATCGAAAGTGGACTCGATATTCCGAACGCAAATACTATCTTCATTGATGATGCAGACAGATTCGGACTTGCTGACTTGCATCAACTGCGCGGTCGTGTTGGTCGCTCCATACAACAAGCTTATTGCTTCTTGCTTCTTCCGAAAGTGGCGATGCTAAAAGCAGATGCCGCCAAACGACTGCGCGCCATCGAAGAATACGCGCATTTGGGGAGTGGATTCCATTTAGCAATGCGTGATTTGGAAATTCGTGGAGCTGGAAATATTTTGGGAACAATGCAAAGTGGACACATTGCTTCTGTGGGATATGAAATGTATTGCCAGTTTTTAGAAACTGCTGTCCGAACTCTCAAAAAACTTCCACCAAAAACAATTATTCAAGTCGAGTTGGATTTGCCCGGAAAGTCTCTCATTCCAATGTCGTACATCGAAGATCATCGCATGAAAATCGATTTTTATCGACGATTCTCTCGTGTTTCAACTCAGGAAGAATCGTTCGATTTGATGCAAGAAATTCAGGACCGATTTGGAATTCCACCACTCGAAGTTGAGCGACTCGGGCAACATTCACTGATTCGTGTACTCGCACATCAACATCGCATTCGCACAATTCGTCTTGAACTTGGTGAAACGCCGGAAAGTCAATATGTTGTCTTCGAATACGTTTCACAAATAGCAATGAATAATTTGCACAACATATTGAAACAAAAACAAATTTCTCTGCGAATGACTGCAGATCAACATGCCTTTGTTCCGATGCCAAGTGACATGGTGCGACGAGCAGACCCCGATGAAATACTCCGATTTATCGTGAAAATTTTGCGAGAGACTTCCAATTCCAAATTACTATGAATCAAATTACCATGACCCAAATTAGTATGAATCAGTTACTATGACCCAGAATTCCCGCTCGTGATCGTATACCAATCAATCAAAAAACCGCCCCCATTCGTAATCAAGAGCGTTTTTGGTACTTTTTGGAGAAAATACGCTTGATTCAATGCGCTTGATTCAATATGATTGATTCAATGCGACTTGACTAGATGCGGCGATTCGAGTACGACGACGTATTGTCGAAGCGAGTGATTTCTCCAAAAGTGATATTTTCGCCATTCATTTTTTATCCACACTAATAATACATTAACATGATATCCAAAATTACAGGACTTTTGTCATCGTTGTATGAAGATCGTGCCATGATCGCGGCCTCTCCATTTGAATATGAAGTTTTGATCCCTGAATACACACGACGACATTTGCAGATGGAACTTGGCAAAACAGTTTCACTGCACACAATTTATTCTCTTGATGGAAATCCACAGGGGAAAATGATTCCTCGTCTAATCGGTTTTTTGACAGAGGCGGAGAGAGAATTTTTCGAGCTTTTTTGTAGTGTTGACGGAGTCGGGGCCAAAAAAGCACTGCGAGCAATGGTTCGTCCAGTGAAAGAAGTGGCAATTGCCATCGAAGAAAAAGATGAAAAATTCTTGGCGAGTCTGCCCGGCATCGGACCAGCAATGTCCGAACGAATTGTTGCCAAACTACGTCGCAAAGTCCCAAAATTCGCACTGCTTGTTGCCCGAGATTTACCCGCCGATTCACAACAACGAGTCGATGTTGTTTCTGAAACGTATGAGGCCCTTTTGGCTCTCGGACACAGCGAAGCCGATGCACGCCGACTCGTCGATAGTGTGACACAAACGAAAAAACAATTCAAAGATTCAGGTGAAATGATTCAAGCAATCTATCAACATTCTCGATGAAAAAATATGAATATACAGTGAATCGTCATCAATTAGATGTTTAACCCGCTTTCGTAGAAAGCGGATTTGTCGCAAAACAAAGCAAATTTCTAAAAAAATTACACTAACAAAAGTATCGTTTTATGCCGGTGCGGAGTATATCAATCGGTAATTCCGAATGTTGATTCAGCAACTATTATCAAATCGCGGACTTCGGATTCGTCTTGTGCCTCTCGAAGTTTGCTGATGAAATCAGGAATTGTGAGTATTCGGCTTAGTCGTGCCAAAATTCGGAGATGGATTCGGTCGTCCATCGAACAAATAATAAAAAAAATATCGGTCAAATTGTTGAAACCACCACCAAATGGAATTCCACCGAGAGTTCTTCCGAATCCAATAAAGCTGTCTCCCAAAATTGTCGGCATCGGACGGCGCGGATGCAGGAGAGCCACGCCATTATCGAGTGCAGTTGAGTGCAATTCTTCTCTTATTTTTATCGCTTCGTGCATCGCTTCTGCGTCCCAAAGAAGGCCGGCAGTTACTCCGATTTGAACCATGCAGCGCAAAACAGAGTCGCGGGTTTTCGCCGCCAGTGGAATTGCTATTGCACCAGAAGGAATGAGATCGGCGATTAACACTGGTGTCTCGATTTCGCCGTCTGGAACAGAGTGTTCAAGAGCAATTTCCACATGAGCGAGGCCCTGTGCGTCGGCATCACCGATTCGGGTTTCGAGCCAACTATGAATTTCTTCGCGGGCAAACCGCAATTCACCGCCTCGTCGCCGACTAGGAATTGCACCCTGATTGACCAGCTTCTTCACTTTGTCTTCGGGAAGATGTAAATAACGACACAACTGTTGAAAATTCATAACAAAATAAAGAGATTTGGCAAAAACCACGAATCTCGAAAAACGAGTTTGGTGTAATTATCCCGAAAACGGCAAAATTTTGGATGTTTAGCCAGCTTTCGTAGAAAGCTGTTGTTTTACAAAACTTGCTGTTAATTGTATCAGAAATTTTGAGTCATGCAACAAGCCAGCTGAAAAGGTATGCGTTCAGTCTTCATTACTCTGATTTTCATCTTATCTTATCTTATCTTATCTTATTGATTTCGAGACAAACAATTGACCGCAAATGACGATTTTCTCAAAATTTGCTATTGCAGAAGTGAAGAGGAATTTGTTAAACTTCACTTTGATAATCAGATAAGCAACGATTTTTTGTGGTCTTTTAATAAAACTTGTAATACAAAAAAGCTGTATTCAAACATAACTGATTCAGAAGTCATTGAAATATATTTAACAAAAAGAGTATGAGAATGATTAACTCCTTTGCATCAAAACGTCTCACTGCACCTGAACGAATTTTAATCGCTCAACTCGGTGGAATCAGTGAAATGATCCATGCCATTCCCATTCTCATTGCACTGCGAGTCCGTTTTCCAAAAACGGAAATTGCATGGCTCGCTGATTCCAATCACTCTGCGATACTCCAAAGACACTGGACACTCGACAGACTGATGCTGGTAAGAAAAGATTGGATGTCATCTTACTCCGAAATATCGATGGTGCGGCAAAGACTTCAAGTTTTTGCGCCAGATGTTACTATTGACATGCAGGGAATTTTGCGAAGTGCATTTGCCTGCTGGCTTTCTGGGGCACCTTTTCGCATCGGATTTGGTGGAAAAATTGGACGAGAAGGAAGTCGCTGGCTCAATAACTGCATAATAAAACCGATGCCAGCACACACAATTGAACAAAATATGCAGATGTTGGAACCTTTTGGGATTGCTGGGGCCAGTATTGACTTCGACATTCCTGAACTTGATGTTGATTGGAGAGCAACGCGAAATTTGCTAAATCGAGAAGGGCTGCATGGAAATTTCGCCATTATAAATGTCGGCGGAAAAACTCCACAAAATCGCTGGATTCCTGCGCGTTTTGCCGATGTTGCTCAGTATCTTCTCGAACAATGGAATTTGCCCTCATTAATTCTCTGGGGAAGTAATGATGAAAAAAGTTTGGCAGAAATGGTCACATCACTTTCAGAGGGGGCCGCAATATTGGCACCGCCGATTTCTATTCATGAACTCATTTCACTGGCACGCAAATCGACGCTGTTCATAAGTGGAGACACTGGCCCACTCCATCTTGCCGCCGCCATTGGAGCACACTGCATTGGTCTTTGTCAGGCAGGAAAAGCAGAGCAAGTGGCACCTTTCGGCCCAAAAAATCAAACCGTGTGTCCATCTTTGTCTAAAATAAATAAAGATCGATCCGTGAATGGAATCACACTCGAACAGGTTTGTGAGGCATGTGATGCTATTCTCGCAGACATTCTAAATCCGTCTGGGGCCATCTTGCCATCTATTCAACATGAACAATTCCGCTCAAATACACGAGCTGCTTAAATTTTTTCACGCATATCACTCGCATATCACTCAGTGACATGTTTGAAAAGACATGTTTGAAAATTTTCTTGGCACTGATATATTATACACCTCAGTTCACCCATATTCACAAACAAACCGTCAATACGGCGGCCAGTAAATTTTTTTCTGGTGCATTCTTTCCGGTTTCTATGAAAAACTTTTGTTTGACGACTTTGCAGTCCGATAACAAGTTTTCTATTTTGATGAAATTGACAAAATAGGAGCCGGAAATTGCATTTCCGAATCCCGTCGGGATTCAATTATGGTAGAAACACGAACATCAAAATGTCAGAACCCCATTCGGGGTTCAATATC
>JBOFGF010000168.1:0-6401 GCA_051649005.1 Thermoguttaceae bacterium
GACATCTTGAACGATTTTGTCCCAGTCAGCACGAGCAACCACGACGGCCATGTGTTCATTCAGATAATTGCCGTCCATTTTGAACAAGACCGGCAGTTTTGTTCCCTTTCCCGGCTCCAAAATGCGATAGCTGCTCGGAAATTTTTCGACTGGATACGCCTGAATCGATTCTTTGGCTTCAGGAAAGTTCTGATACAAAACCACATAAACGGGAACTGCGGCTTCCACATGAACGAAAAAGCGTTCGTTTGGCTCGAAACTATAATAAGTGGGATCAACGAACTTGCCATCTTGGCGTTCGAACCAAATTTTCATTCCGCTGTCAGCCTTTTGCTGATTGCCACTCAGGTCTGTAAAATCGACCGGATCAATGGCGACAAATTTGGATTTCTCGACTGCATTCGGGGCGGCCAGTCCTTTTCTGGCATTTTTCGTAAGTTGCTCAAATGCTTTTTGGGCAGCAGCGCGATCTTGTGGTTTTGGTGCGGCATTCTTTGCTGGTTCGGCAAGCAGCGAACTGGCGGCCACGAGCAAGAAAAGAGTTACGAGCGTCATCATTTTTTTCATAGTTGGCATCTCCTTCAAAATGGGGGTGAAAAATGTCATCACTTCAGTGAAAACATAAATTGAATGTCATTCCTATTTTAAGAATACCATTCTACTGCGAATTCCCGACAATAAAAACGGGGGTTCTTGAAAATAAATCGTAATTGGTTTGAAAAAAGATATTTTTACCGCACGAATGGTTCGCGGCATTTCGTTTTCAGCATCGGCTATTTAATCCGAATCGGGTCAATTGCCGGGACGAAAATCCATTTTGCCGGTGTCAATCGATTTTTTTCCTGCGCCGCACTCCAGCAGACGGAGTCGTCCCACGACACTTCGAGTATTTCGGACTTTTCTCGGGAAAGTTGGATATACTCGACCAATTCCTGAGGCAATGAAAGCGTTTGGCCGTTTTTTGCCGCATTCAATATCTGTTGTCGTGTAAGACCAAGATCGAAACGACGACTTGCTCGCAAATCAGGTGAAAGGAAAAGTACGAATCCTTCGACATCAGCGAGCGGAAAATAGAAGACCAACTGCGTTTTAGTCGATTGTTCAGAAGATCGCAGACATCGTGACATACTAATCCGAATGGCGGTCTGAATGAAATCATCCGCATCTGATGAGCAAATGGCTAAATCATAAAAAGGGAGTAAGAATGGACGGAGTTTTCGTTCTGCGGCAAGATGCTGCAATATCGGATCAAGATACTGTTTCACGTCATCATTTGCAGAACGATTGTCGCCAATTGTTTTCCGCATCAGCAGCGAGCGGATCGCAAAAAGTTGTAAATCGAGACGCTCGTCTGTATAACGCTCAGATGGGTTTGGATTCAAACGATATCGATCCAAGTATTCGCGGAGCAACGATGAATCTTGCGAGGTATCCAAAACAGAATTGAGAAGCCGATGATATTCTCTTGCTCGTTCAAACCCAATATCCATCGGTGAGAGTTTCCAGTATTGCTCTCGGATGTCATCGAGCATCGTTTTTCGTTCCGACTCGCTCATTTCTCCCGAATTGCATCGGAGCATGGCCAGTTTGCATTGCATGAGAAATTTCATGGCGGCATCTGTTGTAGATGACTGTGCTTGTTGGTATGCAGATTCTGCCTCGCCAATTGAAAACAATGAATTATCCAAAAGGCCTTTTATAAAATGAGTTGGTAAGAATAATGTCGTATCTCCAAGACCTTCCCACGCGGCGGTCAGTTGCTCCCTGCAACTTTGGTCGGATTCCGCCTGCTCGGTATTTGAAGCGATCATGGCATCATTAATGGCAGAAATCAATTCCCTATAACGATATTTTGCCATTTTCAAGTCACCACCGTATTTGGACAAATTTGCCATTGCCAGTTTTGCATCAACGACATCGTGAGATAATTTTGCATCTCTTTCATTGACCCCATTTCTGAGCGAATTTTCAAAGGCCATTTTTTCCACGATTTGCCATTGTCGCTCGGCATTTTCGAGTCGCCATTGTCGCATCAGTGCTTTTGCGAAAAGTGAGTGGAGCGATGCGAGCAATGGATGTGGAACTTTCTGCAATAGACTCTGATTGTCGAGCTTTTCGAGCGTTTGAATTGCTTCCACCAAAATGGAATCCTGATGTTTTCCGAATTTCATTTGTTCTAATGCAGGAATTGCTTGCAAATGGACTCGAAAAGCCACACTGTCTCGATTGCTGACCTGAATGGCATCGACCTCACGTTGGAATTCGTCGGCATTTCCATGAATACCATAATTGAGTCGGGCAAGATCGAACCGGCAAAGATTACCGAGCAGTTTCGCTGTTTCCGTTGCTTCGATGTCGTACTGGGAAATTGCTTTTATGTAATAACCAAGTGCTCGCTGCTCCAATTCCGGTTCACTTCTGAGGACAGATAAGCGATGAAACAAGACGGCCAGTGTGTGTAACTGGGACGCAGAAAGCGTATCTTTTTCTAATACATCCGAGTAAAAAATATCAGTTAAAATTTCAAAATCGGCGACATTTTTAGATGTCGTTCCTTCCGGTTTGGCAAGAAATTCCAGCAGCGGTCGCAGAGATGGCAAATTTTCAAACAAAGTTGCCTCAGAACTGTCAGTTTGATTTAGCACAATTTGATTTAGCACAATTTGATTTAACACAAATTGATTTAACACCAAATAGTTTTCTGGGACGTTTTTCTGAGTTGTCAAGTATTCGCGGACAATCGGTAACAATGAAGGGATTTCTTCAAACCACCACTCACCAGAATATCCCAGATGCTGGACGATTTTCGCCGTGCTATTTTCGGTCACAGCAGGAGAATTTTCAACATTCGGCGGCATAATCACCGGAGCGACGGCAGAAGTGACGGCATTTGATTCGGGAGTCGTGGTGCTTTGCCAAGTCTTATACATTTCACGATAAAAAATCCCAGAGACGACGATGGCAAGCAAGAGCGTCAAAATGAGATTCCGCTTATAAAAATGGTGTTCTTTTGATGTTGTTGATGTTACTGTTGTTGCAATTGGTAAATTTTTCGGTGGCAGAATGGTATAACAACGTCCATCGAACGAATTTGAAGTCGTGGCAAGCAGCGATTGCAACTGGTCGGATGACGAGAGCGGTGTAACAAAATCGATAATTTCCTTCGGTGTTTTGAAGCGATCTTCGAGATTGCAGGCGACCATTTTTTGATAAAAAGCGTCAATCTCTTTTGGAATTTCATCGAGAAAGTTTGAGAGCGGCGGTATTTCTCCTTTGATATGAGCGATCATTTTCCTGTCTCGACTCATGAGTTTTTGTTCAAATGGCGCAAATCCGACCACGAGATAAAAGAAAACGCATCCGAGGCTGTAAATGTCGGCTTGAATTGTTGCAGAAGCGGCATCAACGAGCTGTTCCGGTGCGACATAATCGATGCTTCCCAGTGTCGTTCCGAATGCCGTGAGTGCATGTTCCTCTTGCTGTGTTGTCGCTGCATATTTTCCGAGACCGAAATCGATAATTTTGATGATCCCGCCGCGAGTGATCATCAGATTTCCCGGTTTGATGTCTCGATGAACAAAGTTATTTTCGAAGGCATACTGGAGTCCAGTGGCAGTTTGACGGAGAATTTCACAGGCAGCAGGGAGCGAGAGCGGATTTGCTTTTTCAATGAATGACCTGATGTTTTCGCCTTCGATCAGTTCCATGACCAAATAATAATGGTCGTCGAATTGTCCGGCGTTTTCCGTGTAAACGATGTTCGGATGAAGCAGTTGTCCAGCCAGGCGAATTTCGCGTAAAAACCGCTCGGTTCCTCCGGCACAATTAAGAATTTTCCGATTCAATAATTTGATGGCGACCGAACGTCCGAGCAGCCGGTGCATTCCGCGATAGACATTTCCCATCCCACCACTTCCGAGTAATTCATAATACTCATACTCACCCAACTGGCGAGATTGCATCAGATCGTCATAAGCAGCTCTGATCACCGCCTCCAACTGCGGAAACGACTCGATGTATTCACGGAGGTTCAGACGAATTCCTCGCTGGAATCGGATGGATATGTCCATCAAAAACAATTCCAGTCGTGCTTCGTCCTTTTGAGTATCAGGAAGACTAGAAAGAATATCCTGAATATGAAAAATTGAATTTTCGTGCCAATTATTTTCAAATAAGTCGGCAATACGATCAACAGACATCGAAAACAATTCCGTACTCGACTCGTATTCTTCACTTATTTTGTCATGCGTGTCGACCATATTTCGCGGATTTGTTTCAGTTTACGTTCGACGGTGCGCCGAACACATCCCAACTCCTCGGCGACATCGTCCAAAGTATACCCTTCCATGATTAGTCTTGCAATATGCCGTGTCTTTTCATCGGGCAAAAATTCAAAGAATTGTTCGCAGGTGTCCAAAAATTCGACTTCAAGATATGGTGTGGTTTGCCTCCGTGAGACATTTGCGATTCCCTGTCCGGCGTTTTCACCTCCGTGATCGTTTGGCCCGATAAAAACGGACTCGCCTCTGACAGTTCCACCGCCTCGTCGCTGGGCATTTTCCTTCCGAATTTGCTTGGCGATTTTTCGTGCAACAATCGTGGTCAACAAATTCCAAAGCTCGTTTTTACCTTTGATTTGCTGAAACCGTTGCTCGGCAAGTCCAGTCAGAAAACTGCGCAGCGCACTCAGAGCAATGTCTTCTCCGTCGCCAATACGCTGGACTTTCAACGACATTTTTCGTCGTGCCAGCACCGTTAAACGCTCAAAATGCAGATTCCAGAAACGAGTAATGGCCAAATCGTCGCCATTTCGTATATCAGTCAAAAGAGATTCCAAAGAACTGTCAGTCAAATCAGTCATAGTGATATTAGAAATATTCACCGCCAAATAACCGCCGACTTACGCCGGCGGCTCGCCAAATACACCGCCGACTAACAACCGCCGACTTACGCCAGCGGCTCGCCAAAATACCGGCGCGATTCGCCGTGAGATATTTAGAACGATTTCTGCAAACCAACCGATGCTGTCTGGGTCGTCGCATGTTTGAACAAGTTGGCATTGTAGTCGCCAAACAACATGAAAGACTTCTGTTTGTTCAAGAAAACGTGTCCGCCAAGTCCGATGACGACCATGTCCCGACCAAGCGGCAAAGCCTTCATTTGATAGGTTTTACCAATCAAATCACCACTTGCAAGTGTCATATTGGCAATTGCATAGTCGTCTCCGCCGAGCTGAGACGAATAGAAAATGCGTCCATTCAAACCGCCTTTCTTTCCGCCGGTCTGTGCCATGACACCGAGCCGAGCCATCGTGCGACCATAGTAGTTGCGTCCGAAATTACGAAGAGCTGCCGCCGGATCAGAACTCGCAGAAACATCTTGTGCAGACGTTTCTGTGAAGTTGTAGTACCAAGCATGTTCGCTGTCAAGTGCGGCAGTTGGTCGCAGAACAAGACGTTTGTTGATGCGATATATTTTCGACAGCATGAACGACGCAGAAAGTGTGTTGCCGTTATAGCCACCATTGTATTGATAAGTGTCGAAATAATTACGTTCAGTGTGACCGTTCTGGACACCGCCGCCGAAGTATACACCAGCTTCCCAGTTGTGGCCGAATTGTTTGATGACGTTCCCGCCGAATTGGAAGTCGGTCAGATCGAGCCGCTCTTTGTCACCATAAAAGTAGGGATTCGACAATCCGAGTACGAGACCACCAGTCGTTTTGCGTCCGAGCGATGTGTTGACACCGAAAATGCCGCCATTTCGTGTTACTCCGTATCCAGCACGATCAACGACATTCGACCGCACATCCATGTTCGCAGCAAAACCCTGGAACCAGATGTCATAGGAGCGAGACGAACCACATTTCAAAGCGCGTCCGCATGGATCACATGATTGACCACGCATCAAAGCCGATCCGGTGTTCGATTGTGGATCAATAAATCCGTTCATCTGGCGACCAAGCACCATGTCGCTGATGTTGTTGGTCATAGTCAAAGCAGTCAAACCATTCGCTGGTGCAACTGGAGTTGTCAAAAAGGTCGATTGTCTCACGCCTAAGTTGAAAATCTCGTCGAGCGAGAGAATTGTCGGATTTGTCCAATCACTGCCAGCAATAATCGTCTGTCGTGATGTTTCCATCTGCTGGAAATAGGCGAGTTCAGCAGGTGTGAAACCACCCTGTGCAACAGCGGCGGCATGAATATCTCCAGTACCAACAACGGCGGCTGAAACGGTATTTCCCACTTGAGTCACGGCCATCAGACTGTTAGCACGAGTCATTGTGCCATTCAGTGTTCCATTGAGCGTGAGAGTCGGAGCATTATTGACCGAAACACCTCCAAAGAATACCGAGTTTGCATTGGCAATATTGATACTTCCCGCATTGATGACATGATTAG
>JBOFGF010000169.1:0-11994 GCA_051649005.1 Thermoguttaceae bacterium
GATTCAAAACGATGTCAGAAAGAACGTCGCTTCTCAAAATTTTTCCGCCGAGAGAACCGACCGAGTCTTTTCCGTCCAAAAATTCAGTCGGCTGTGTTTCGACAAGTCGATATGTCGTATTTGGATCGAGATTTTCAAAACGATAAAAGCCATTTTCGTTTGTTTTTGCGGTCAGTCCAGTATTAACATATTGTCCATTCACCATTTTCCAGAGTGAAATAGTAACTCCTGCAATTCCAGTTTCTCCGGCATTTTTGACACCATTATTATTGGCATCGACATAAACGTATCCAGAGATAGAACCTGGGAGAGGCGGATTTATCTTCTCTAATTCGCCGAAGTTGTAATTTGTCCCAGCATCTCCCGGATTCAAAACGATGTCAGAAAGAACGTCGCTCCTCAAAATTTTTCCGCCGAGAGAACCGACCGAGTCTTTTCCGTCCAAAAATTCAGTCGGCTGTGTTTCTCGAATTTGGTATTTATTGAAAGGACAAAGTGCAGTGAACTCATAGTATCCATCTGCATTTGTCGTGGTCGTTTTTGTTGTGTTTACATATTGCTGATCTTTCTCTCTCCAAACCCAGAGTGAAAGCGAAACTCCATTAATTCCGGTTTCTCCGGCATTTTTGACACCATTATTATTGGCATCGACATAAACGTATCCACTTAGAACGCCGCGATTGTTTTCCGCAAAATTATAATTGATTCCATTTTCTTCGGAGCCAATATAAATGTTGTGAATCTGATCGAAATCGGTTGGAACATCGACATTCACGTCTCCGCGTTTATTTCCAGCAATTGTTCCCGGTGTTACTTGTCCATTGCAATAATTTTCGGGATTTATTTCTGTAACACAATAGATTTTTCCCGGTTCCAAATCACCGAATGAATATGAACCATCTGCGGCCGTTTTCGTTTGGGAAATGTTGATCTTGTTTCCGTGTTCATCTATGACACAAAGATAAACTGTGATTCCACCGATTCCTTTTTCGCCATTATTTTTGATGCCATCATTATTGTTGTCCTCATAAACAGAACCGGAAATAGACCCTTTTTTGAATTCGCCAAAATTGTAGTTGACTCCGTGTTCGTCAAATTTTGGAACGATGTTTTCAATAACATCAGAGGCGAGTATTTTTCCTCCGAGAGAACCGACCGAATCTTTTCCATCACTCCATCCGCTCGGCGTTGTTTCAATAATCCGATACATTTTGAAAGGGTCCAAATTATCAAAACGATAATTGCCATTTGCATCTGTCAAAACGATTCGCCCAGGAACATCGACATATACATCGGCATCATTTTTCATTTGCAATTTGACAATAACATTTGCGATTCCTTCTTCGCCTGCATCAATGGTTCCATCGTTATTGCGGTCATGATAAACGGTTCCAGTGAGAGAAGCACGTTTCAATTCGCCAAAATTGTAATTGATTCCATCTTCTTTTGCTCCGATGTGAATGTCTCGAATGTCGTCTGACTGAAAAACTTTTCCGACGATTTGGTTATCAATTGTTCCGGCGGCATCTTTTCCATCGGCGTAATTTTCCGGTGTCGTTTCAACAATGCGATATGTTTTTCCGCCGGGAATTTCATTGAAACAATAATAACCAGCTCCGTGTTCGGCATCCAAATATGTCTGCGTTTTCAAACCAGTGGACATGTAATTTCCTTGCTCATTTTGAACAAAGAGTTCGAGCCAGACACCATTGATCCCTGATTCGCCATTTGTCACTGATTCGCGGATTCCATTGTTGTTCATGTCTTCATACACGAATCCAGAAAGAGAGCCGGGACGCGGTTTTTGTACGTCTTCGATTGTTTTCACGACTCCCGCCGTGTTTGCCGCCGTTTTATTGCCATAATCATCTTGTGGCACTTTCAAATTCAGGTCGTTTGGATCAGAATAATCGTCAATAAATTTCCCTTTGAATGTCATTTCTTCAAATCGCTCCGAAGAAAAGGTGGCATGGAAAGATGTCTCGGAAAAATGCGCGCCGGGAACAAGTGGTTTCACTCCTTTTATATCTTTCAGATTGACATCAATCTTGAAAATAAGCTGTTTATCCGCCGTGAATTCGTCGCAAAAAATGGTAAGTTTTTGACCATCAGAGGAAACCTCGGTTTTTGTTACTGTCACCGAATTTTCCGCTGCAAGTGTGAAAGGAAATACTCCGCCATTTGCTCCCTGCGCGGAGGTCGAATCGACATTGAAATACATCATGTCGTGAGTCGGAGAACCGGTCGATAAATCAATCACGATCTTATCGAGAGTCGTGCCATCAGCACCGCCGTTCCACGAAATAATGAATGAGTCGCCATTTCGATCTTCATTGTGATCGGGCACATAATCTTCGTGATAAACGGCTCCTATATTGATATGAGCAGGCGGCAAATATGGATTCACCGACAGAAGTTCGCGCGGCTCGATTTCTTCGAATCGACAAAGACGATTTTGCAGCGATTTACGACGTTTCGCCGAAGTTCCGGTGTTTGATGTTCCCGTGCCTGTTGATGCCACCAATCCGAATAAAGTGCTAAAAAGTGTCACGAAATTTCCTCGTTTTTTGGGGGGCAAAATAATTGTTTTAAGAATACTATTTGTTTCAAAAATAATTGTGTACTAAAAACTTTTGTATCAGTTCATGGAACGAAATACCACTCCTTTTAGGGAGCGGAGTTTGTATTTATGTTCCAAAAACGAAAAGTGGCATCGAAACTTCCTGAAATGATCTGTCGATTTTTGGAATCAAAAAACATTGCCGCAATTGTTCCGGTGTGTCCCAAAAGCGTCGATTCCTGCTCGCCGGTCTTGGTATTCCACAGTCGAATCGCATTGTCGCTTTCTCCTGATGCTAATAAATTTTCACCGCAAAATGTCAGTGCAAATGTTTTGCCTGGTCGCTCTGGAAGTTGTGTGAGCATTTCACCATTTTGTGGATTCCAGAGAATAATGAACGGTCCTTCTCCGGCGGCGGCCAAAACCTCTCCGCTCGGACTAAATTCGATTGCATTGACTCGCCGGCCATCTCCTTTTATTTCCGAGACCAATTTGCCAGAAGCTGCGTCCCAAACACGAATGACACCACTTCGACCTGCTGCGGCGAGCCATTTTCCATCTGGTGAAAATGAGATGGCACGATTACTCGTGCTGTCTGTTTGGAGCGATTTGATTCGTTCGCCTGTTTCCGTGTTATACAAATCAACTTCTGCATCGAAACCACAAACGGCAAATCGTTTGCCATTCGGCTGGAAAACGATATTTTGAACGCCGCGAAGTCGATTTGCTTTCAGCGAAATCGGAGTCTCGGTTTGCATATTCCAAATATGCAAAAGTCCATTTTGTCCTGCACTCACCAAGTAAGTCCCATCGGGACTGAATCGCACTGCTCGCACCGCATCCTGATGGTCTGAAAAAGATCGTGTGAAACGACCGTCTTCTGTACTCCAAACACGAACTTGATGATCATCGCCTCCGACAACAAGAAAACGCCCTGTGTGATCAAAATCGAGCGCAGTGATGACCGGAATCCGCTCACCATCCTTCGTTTTCTCATACAAACGCACTGATTTCGACGGTTCTACGACTTTTTGTCCGAGCACATTTTGCGAAAAAGAAGCCAAATGTGATGTTAATGCAAAAATTAGTATTCCCAAAAATGAGAAGACCCTTTTTACCTTATAATGTGGCATATTCCAGCGAAACATGTTTTTCTCCGACAAATTGATGAACCACAATGCGAAATAGATTTGTCGCATTTACCGTGTTATCATCTTACATCGGATAGTTTTCACCGAATTATCAGAAAAAATCAGAAAAATCCCTAAAATCGTTAAAGTTTCACTCTTCCGCCTCTCCGAGACGTTTTCGGCACTGCTCCCAGTATTCTCTGGAAAGCTCAAAACCAAGATATTGTCGTCCCAGCTTTTTCGCCACAAGTGCTGTCGTGCCACTCCCAAGAAACGGATCGAAAACCTTTTCGTTCGGATTTGATGAAACCAAAATGATGCGAGAAAGAATCGCCTCCGGCATCTGACATCCATGCCAGCCTTCGCGCTCTTTGAACGTGCCACAAACACGCGAAACAAACCAGGTGTCTTTGTCTGGACCAAATTCTTGCTCGACTTCCTGCGGCCTCAATATCCATGTGTCATCGGGAAGCCGTCCTTTCGGATTCGCTCGCTTGTCATTGTAAACAATTTGCCGCGCACTCGGCACTCGAATTGCTTCGTCATTAAATGTGAACTTCTTCTCATTTTTCACAAAATGAAACAAATGTACATGTGAACGAGTGAATTTTGCTTTGCAATTCACTCCAAACGTGTAATACCAAATCACCCAACTTCGACAATGAAAACCGAGTTCTCGAGTGGCGCAAACTTTCAGTTCCGCCGCAAATTCGTCGCCAATAGCAAGCCAAAAAGCACCCGTCGATTTCAAAATGCGTTTGACTTCTGCCATCCACGTTTTTGACCAGCTCAAATACTCATTATTTTCAAGTTTGTCGTGATAAATATCATAATCATAACCGATATTGAACGGCGGGTCAGCAAAGACCAGATCGACCGAGTCGGCCTCCAATTGTTTCATTCCAGCAATGCAATCACCATGATAAATCGTATTCCAGTTCATTGACATTATTTCAGGTTCAACCGCACAATGGCGGAATCAAGTTGTAAGTAAAAAACACAAAGTTGCCATTTTCGGCGACTTCTTCTTTTCGACGACTTCTTCTTTTCGGCAGATGGAACGACAAAACGGATCGCTGACTCTGATGAATGTAAAAAGGTTTGGGTGATTTGGGTGAGTTACGGAAACGGAGCAGTTTCGTCGCCGTCACGAGTGCCGTTTGCACGCCAGATTGAAAGTGACACGGTGTCCGAAACGAACCGAACACTGCCGTCACACATTGCTGCATTGACACCGCCTCGGTGAAAACTGCGGGACGTGATTGCCGCGAAAGTTTCCGTCGTCGGATCGGTGCCTTCCTGCATGTTTGTGAAATCGCCGTCGTACTCCAATCCGCCGCCGTTGTCCGCTGATGAACGAAAACGCAATTTGAAATTCGGAGGGCACGTCGTCGTAAATCCTCCGTGATGAACGTGTCCGTTGTCCCACTCCGTGTGTCCAGTACACTGCTGGAACTGCGGCCCCAACTTTCCGCCAGTTATCGTTTCACAATATCCGATCAATGTTGCAAGTCCTGCGGCCGTCTGAACATCGGGCGGGTCAATTTCACCAATTGGCACCACACCCGGAGCGGCCGGACTTGGCGAACCGGAAGACGGTCCGACACCACGAAGATATGGCGTGAACATCTTCACTTCCGCTGCAAGTAAAGTGTTACTGAATCCATCCGGCACGACGCTGGTGAACGAATTTGGATAAATGACACCATCGCTGAAACTGCGGCGCATCTGCGGAGTCCATATTCGCCACATTCCGGCATTGAACCCGTAATTGATTGGATACCAACCGCTGCTGGTCGTTCTGGCGGTGTTGTTCACTTCCGACGGACAGGTGAGTGATGGATGCCGAATTGACTTCGATTCAGCAATGGCAGCATTTCCATCAACACGACTTCCCTGTTCGATGTATGGCATGATGCGTCCGAGTGTGCTGAAATTTTCGGAAGAATTTGTGAACTGCCCAGTGACACCACTTATTGTAACACTTGGCGGAAACGTGCGATAAACATTTTCGTAATTGTGAATTGCCAGTGCAATTTGTTTCAAATGATTCGTGCATTGTATCCGCCGCGCAGTTTCTCTCGCCGCCTGAACCGCTGGCAAAAGCAGTCCGACCATGATTCCGATGATGGCAATGACGACGAGAAGTTCGACGAGCGTGAATGCGAGTGTTTGATTTTTGTCGTTACAATTGTTTTTCATATTTGTTCTCGCTTCGCTTCCACTATTTTTTGAAAATAAAATAAACCGCGAGAATCAGGAATACAAAACCGATGACATGATTGAACCGCAGAGGCTGATTTTTGAAAAGAATCGTTGTGAAAAGTACAAAAATGAACAATGTAACTGCTTCTTGAATGACTTTTAGTTGCCACAGATTGAAAGGTCCGCCATTGTCTTGGTATCCGATTCGGTTGGCGGGAATCATAAAACTGTATTCAAAAAGAGCGATGCTCCAACTGAGCAGAACAATGGCGGGGAGCGACAATTTCTCGAACCAGCTGTAATCTTTCAATCGCAGGTGTCCATACCATGCAAATGTCATAAAAGTGTTTGAAATGACGAGCAATAAAATGGTTATCAGTGCTTTCATTCCGCAAATTCTACCGTTTTACGCCGATTTGTCAAGGTGACGAATACCCCGCTCGACGTTGCCTATCAGTCCACTAACAAGTTTTGTGAACTTCGGAATTTTTTACCACAGATGGCACCGAGAACACGGAGAATACAAGACACTCTGTGAACTCTGTGTCTCTGTGGTGAAAACTTGTTAGCAGACTGAGTGTATAGTCGTAACTTTTTTGAAAAGTACAGGTCATTAAAGGAGGAACAAACAAATGAGGAATAGGTGTATGATGATGTTGTTGTGTGCATTAGTAGGTTCTGTCTCATTTGCTGCGGATAAGCCGGACAGTAGAAATTTACCGGCACTAGAGCTTGTCGTTCTTGTCGATGACCACACGATTGAAATTCGCCAATTTGCAGAAGGCATGGTGACGAGAACTACTTTCAATTCACCGAGTTCCATTCGGAAGCAGAAGAAAGACGGGAATATCGTACCAAGAACATATACAGAAGTTGTACCCGTTGTTTCAACAGCAACTTTTCGTGTTCCAATCTCGGAGATCGTTGCACAACATCTTGATGGAAGTCCGATTCCTGTTAATGTTCTCATGGCAAAACTTGCAGATACGACACCCGTCATTAAGATAACACAGGATCACAAGATCAATCCCTTGTTCGCAAAAATATTCGAGCCAAATTCTTTGGTGCATGTATGGCCCCCGTCGATATTCACATCGACGCCGATTCAACATCTGACAACATCGGAGCGTGAAAAGGATCACTATACCATCGCCCGTCATAAGTTGCATGTTTTGAATGATTGAAATTTCGGTGTCATTAAGGTCGATAATCCAATCTTGTACTCGCTTTCTATCCTACTGATCGACAAGTCGATGCCCTAATTGAATAAATCAAATGTCTCGTAGTAACAATTATTCAAACATCTTTTCTTCAAAAATTTTCACAACCGCTCGATCAAATTCAAATTCGGTGAATACGGTGGCAAAAACAAAAGCGTAATCTTTAATCGTTTCGCTTTTTGTTTCAAAAAATCACATCGTTGGTCGCCGCATTGTCAAAAACAATCGAAAAACGGAACGTCATTGTTGACAGCCTCACACCAATCATCAAGAAATGCCCGCTTTGTTCGGTCGCGGTCCGTTTCTTGCCCCTTCGTTTCAAGAACAAGCATGGTGCCATTCTTGTAGCGAATAAGATAATCAGGAAAATATCTTCGCACCACCCCTTGATAGGTGTAGTAAATCACAAAACCGAGGTGATCGTTTTTGACAAAGGATTCGATCCATTTGAATTTGTCCAATTTTTTTGCCTCCTGAAACTCAGGATTGCTGTCATGCGTTGTAAAGTTAATATGCGACCGTTCAAAATTACTACATGGTTTGCTTGTCCACCAAGTTCTCACATCAGAAGTTGACCGTATCGGCTTTTCGGTGTCAAAAATAGGAACCTGTACCTCCGTGTTTTCCGTCCGAACCGCATTCCAGATATGCTGAATCACTTTTCCAATGTTGAGCATGATTAAAACCCGCTTCCGTAATTCGTCCGAATCAAATACTGGGTCTTGAATTTTCAGTTTTACCTAATAACTGGTGGTTCTGGTTCCCAATCTGGGACATTAAAGTTTACGCGATTTAGGGATGGTTCGCTAATAATCCCAATACCTAAAGCCTTTTGTATTTCTTTTTGCTGTGGCAAATCTAATGATTCAAACCAGTCAGGCGAAATAGCAAAATTTTCTGTACGAGAAATAACAAGCCTTGCAACTGCCGAGCACAAATCGCGTTGGTTGAGTAGCGATTCAATCAATTGCCGACACGGATTTGATACCTTGCGGTTTCCCAAATGTGACAGCAACAAGTATCCGCCTTTATTTTCAATTGGAGAAAGCGTGACAAAGAGATGCTCCATTTTTCCTGGGGGCAAACTGAAGTCCTGTATTTTATTGTCGCTAAAATTCATGTCAGGCGTATACACAAAATTGCATACAATACAAGGCGTTTTTTTGAAACGAATATATGTGGTTCGCAGTTTAGTAAAACATCTCTTGAGAAGCAAGTCGTCCATCTTCTTTTTCAACAAGCGCATGTCTTCAGCACCAGCATTTGAACCGGAAGAATGCAATCGCTCTTCAGGAGTGATGATCTGGGACTTACAATTGAAGACTTTTTTTCTTGTTTCAGGTATAGTGCCTACTTGTTCTGCTTGCCTTGTTTTAAGATAGTTTTCCTTAGCTACTGCTCTGTAAGCATGAAGAAATATTTGTTCCGCCGTTGCAGTAAAAGGCTTATTCTCAATGAGAAGAAAAAGTTCACGATCATGCTTTGCACAAAAGCCCTTAAATGTAGACGTTTCCCTGATTCCTCTTAAACTTATTTTTGAAGCTAATTCAATGGAAAACGAATAGGCATCAAACTTCGGAGCGTATACATGTCCATTTCTACTTATCGGAGTTAGCATCCGCCCAACCGATAAAGTATGTGCATCAATAACATTTCCTTCGCAGTCATCCATAGGTGCTACACATTCGCGTTGACTAAAACGAGACATTGAGTCTTTTACAGCTTTATGGAACGCTTTGGGGTTTGGTAAATCACTGATATTTGGTTTGTACAAAGTCATTGGAAACTCGAAACTCTAGTTATTAGGTAAAGTTAATATGTAACCGTTCAAAATTGCTGCGATTTTTACTTGTTCAGCAAGTTCTGACATCAGAAGCCGAGCGTATCGGCTTCTGATGTCACTTGGATTCAAAACGGAAAGCCTGCTTTTTACGGTCAGACCGGGTGCGACGACAAGGATGTGTTTGGAAAATCTGCCGTCCCTACCGTTGGCGACGCGGTTCAAAACTTGCCAAGCAACGAGCATTGCCATGACGATAGTTTTGCCGGAGCCGGTTGCCATTTTGCTGCACCAGCGTGAAAAATCGCCGCCATCGTTTGGAATTTCAAGTCCGGTACGCAGTGCGTCAGGTGCTTCCGTCAAAAAGATAAGTGTTTCAATCGCTTCGAGTTGACAGAAGAAGAACCGTTTGGCATCGCGTCCGCTCCGTTCTTCCTGGTCGTTCCAATACCGCAGCAACCGTTTGGTAATGCCGGTGACACCGGGATAATCGTTTTGCCGCCACTCATTGACACGTTTGCGGATTTGATTGACGAGAGGAATTTCGACAAAAACGCCCGGATCATCGAACGTGTCGGCATTGGACGAAGCGACGATGTAACCCGCCGAGCGTCTGCCGGTTTTCAATTCAAAGCGGCGATTTTCACGGACGTAATCCCAGAACCTTTGCGGCTCTGCATACGGGGAATTGATAATTAACGTGTCTATTGGCATAGGTGGCAAGCGGTGATTGATTATGGGGCGTTATTTTTATTCTCGTTGCAGTATTTCTCAGCAAGTTCGCTAATTTCTTCGACGCTCGCATGGGGAAACAAATTGTCTTTCCGCCATTGTGTGTAGTCGAAAGGTTCGCTTAATAGCAAATAGACAAATTGTTCCGCTTCGAGCAAGCCGAGATGCTCGTTCAAACATTGGAAGCCTTTGTCAAGCAGGACGGAATTGTTTGAAATCATTCTTCTTCTCCATAAATATTGAGAAATTCAATAGGGTTACACAGTTTCATGTTTGCATCGTGATATTTAAGTATACGCTTATCGACGGTTATAAAGTAATCGCACTTGGCAACAAGAGCACAAGCAATGTGCAATGAATCAAGTGCTTTCACTCCTGTAGCAGCAATCTGTTGTGCGATATCTTCCACTTGTTCTGAGCGACTGACGAACTGAAAACTGAACTTTTCCCACTGGGCAATCGCCTTTTTCTTCGCCGGAAAAATATTGTTGCCGTTTTCAAATTTGAGGATATACGACCAAACGAGATGAACTTTATCTTTCAACACAAGCTCTTGCACAAAGAGTTTTACCTGAGTTTCAAACGACACTTTTCTTTGACTTTGATCGTCATAAGGCCGGTTGAAACAGCAGTTGTCGAGGTATATTTTCAATTTTTGCATGTCAATTATTGCTCCTTTTTTATTTCAACGCAAAGCGGCGATCTGCACGGACGTAAATCCAAATAAGCGTATTTCATATTTTTTGTCACGAAAAAATGTTACCTCAATACAAGGGGACGAATTGGTATGGGTTACTTGGAAAAATTCTTTACATCTAAATAGGATTCACCGCTTTGAGAAGCGTGACGTTTGATGCGATTGACAACCTCGGCTAACGTCATTGCTTTGTTCAATACTAAACTATAAAGATGGGAATGATCCATTAAAAGCAAAGTCGTTCGATCTTTAGATGCAGCTCTTTTAGCACCTTCATCAAAGCCTGACATCGCAATCATAATTCCCATCGTGTTATCCGCTTTTCGTTCAATCTTTGCAAAAAAACTATCTACATCATCCGCCTTTGCAGGATTTTGTTGGAATTTCGCTTCAATCAAAAAAGTCGTTCCGTCAAGAGTAATTGAACCATCAATTTGGCGTCCATTGGTGTCCTTGTAAGGGGGGCGTGCTTGAATCTCGCTAAATGTTGCGAGATCGTAAAACCACTTTTCAAAATCATAGCCTGCTTGTTGAGTTCCTATATTTGACGCCAGTTGATCCAAGCGTTTTTTTAATGATTCAAAAGATGAATTCTTGGATTGAATTTTCTCCAAATTATCTTGTTCTCTTTTTCGGTCAAATGCTCTTTTGATTCCAGTTTCTTTATTGTGGTTTATCTTGTCAATTTCTTGCTTGAGTCTCGCTACAGCATCCGTTGCTGCCTTGATTTTATTGGTCGAATCTTCTTGGTTTTCAAGGTCGGGAAAATGGTTCATTTCCGCAAGTGAAAACCCCATATTCAAAATGATTTTATGTCCGGAATTGTTTATTAATCCCAAAAGTTCGCTGAACAGCCTATCAATAAATTCTTTTTTGGTTTCAGAAATATCCCACGTCGACAGCACGTTGGCAGATATTGCGTGTTGCTGCAAAAACATTTTTAGCGCATTATGCCGCCAGAACGCTTTCCAGCAAGCATCCCGTATTAACTCTATTAACGCTGATGATAATTTTTGGTTCATTGTTCCAGACTCCCCCTCTTACCGAAAAATTTTCAAACTTTCTATACCTCTTGCGTCGACGATTTTGACGGCAATCGCTTTGCCGGGCACGAACTGAAGCGAAACAGTGCCGCGAAAAGATTCGAGTTTTTCCTCGTCAAGCTCCGCTTTCAGATTTTTCGCCAATTTGCTCCAACCGTCGTAATCTACATCGAGCATCCACATCGCAATGTCTCCCGCCCCGCCACTTATCACGTCCCCTTGCTTCGGGTCGTAATAATCAAAGCCGATCACCTCGACTTGTTGATAGTTTTTTGTAGTGAGTTTTGAGTTTTTAGTTTCCTGCAACTAACAACTCGCCACTCACAACTCTCCCTCATTCTACCAGAATTTCGCCGAAAATCTAGTCGGTATAAAAGCCGGAAAGGAGGCACGCAAGTGCCGTATTGACGGTTAAACGTACCCGCTACTTTTTTATGCGGAATGTGGTAGAATGGGACAGGGGTCATCGGCGAAAGACAAAGAAGTTGGGCAATGCCACTGCTGTGCGGATGCACCTCGAAAGTTAGCTGCAATGTCGTCATAATTACCGCAAAATAACTTGGGTTTGCAAAACGAATACTCATCAGTTCCTTTCCTTCTCACTTTTGGTAATTTTTTTACCAATCG
>JBOFGF010000170.1:0-7127 GCA_051649005.1 Thermoguttaceae bacterium
ATTGTGCTGCGTGTGATCTGTGGGGAAAAATAAAAAATCAGCCTCTTTGGAAAATTTGGGGATATTCAGTCAATCAAGTCCCGATGTCGAGTTACGATATTGGGCTTGATTCGGTCGAACGAATGACGGAGCGAATTCAAGAGGCCCCTGACTGGCCGGCATATCGAATTCAGTTGGGTGACAGTTTCGATCTCGATATTTTGAGGTATTTGCGACAATATACCACTTCGCCGTTTCATGTTGACGTGAATGGTGGATGGAATATCGATAATGCAATTAAGTATCTTCCCCACTTACATGAACTTCGAGTTGAGACAGTTGAACAACCACTTCCCGCTTCTGACTGGGATGGGATGCACCGGCTGAAAAAGGCGATAAAAAAAGGGGGATTCAAGATCATGTTGATTGCCGACGAATCATGGCGAACGGAAGATGACCTCGAAGAATGTGCGAAGTGTTTTGATGCCATTAACGTCAAATTGGTTAAATGTGGTGGGCTTATTCGCGCCAAAAGTTTTATCGCCAAAGCAAAGCATCTCGGTTTGAAATTGACATGTGCGAACACGATTGAATCGACCGTCGCTGTTTCAGCACATGCACAGTTGGCTTCGGCATTCGACTGGCTTGCTCTGAGTGGCCCACTTCTTATTGAGAAAAAAGTGGCGGACGGTCTTCGTGTTGATGCCGGAAAGCTGATTTATCCAGATGAAAACGGAACTGGCATTCGTGTTCCATTTCGATGAGATTTCGTGTGTCATTTCGTGTTCCATTTCGATAAGATTCATTATACTTCATTGCCTCTCATTTCAGTATTCACCTACATTCATCTATGTCATTTATGTCATCTATGCAAAATTATGATAATCCGTTGATCGGTCGATATGCGTCTGCACAAATGTCGCAATTGTGGAGTCCTCAGCGTAAATTTCAAACATGGCGAGAACTTTGGATCGCTCTGGCAGAAACGGAATCTGAACTTGGACTTGCAATTTCTCAGGAGCAGATTAACGAACTGCGAAATCATGTTTCTGACATTGATTTTGAAAAAGCGGCGGAATACGAGAGCAAATTGCGACATGATGTCATGGCACATGTTCACACATTCGGGGATGTCTGTCCAAATGCGCGCGGGATCATTCATCTCGGAGCGACCAGCTGTTTTGTGACAGACAACACCGATGCAATTTTGCTGCGAGAAGGCCTCACTCTCATTCGGAATCGACTGGCCACTATAATAGATCGACTCGGCAAATTTGCATGGAAATATCGAGATTTGCCCTGTTTGTCATTTACACATTTGCAGCCAGCACAGCCGACGACTGTCGGACGACGCTCATTGCTTTGGACTTATGACCTTGTTCTTGATTTACATGAAGTTGAACATCGACTCACGACAATTAGGCTTCTCGGAAATAAAGGAACGACGGGCACCCAGGCCAGTTTTCTAAAGTTATTTGATGGCAATCACGAAAAAGTGCGCGAACTAGAACGGCGTTTTTGTGAGAAGATGGGATTCAAAGAGGCATTTGCACTGACCGGCCAAACATATCCGCGCAAATTGGATGCTTTTATTCTCGATGTTCTTTCGGGAATAGCACAAAGTTCGCACAAATTTGCGACCGATTTGCGAATTTTGGCACATCGGAAAGAGATGGAAGAACCTTTTGAGACACACCAAATCGGCTCATCTGCGATGGCATATAAACGAAATCCAATGAGAAGCGAACGGATTTGTTCACTGGCGCGTTTCATTATTAGTTTGCAATCGAGTGCGGCAATGACGGCGGCAACACAGTGGATGGAACGCACACTTGATGACAGTGCGAATCGACGTCTTATTTTGCCGCAGGCATTTTTGGCGATGGACGCGGTTCTCATTTTGTATCAGAACATTGCCGAAGGCATGGTTGTTTATCCAAAAGTTATTGAAAAAAATCTACTTGCGGAGCTTCCTTTTATGGCAACGGAAAACATTTTGATGACGGCTGTGGAACGTGGTGGTGACCGACAAGATTTACACGAGCGGATTCGTCAACATTCACAGTCGGCTGCATCGGTCGTAAAAAATGATGGCGGCGAAAATGACCTCCTTTCGCGGCTACAAAACGACAAGGCATTTGATGGAATTGACTTTGTCGCCGCACTAAATCCGAAGGATTTTGTGGGACGTTCATGTGAGCAAGTGGACGAATTTATAGAGGAACAGATCACTCCGATTCGGCGACGTTATGAAGACATTTTAACTGTCATGGAAGCAGATGTGCGAGTTTAACTGATTCGTATCCATTTTTGGCGCGGCATATTTGGCGAGTCGCCAGCGCGGCGAGCCGCCAACGTAAGTTGGCGGGTTTATTGGGCGAGTTAGTCGGCGGTGTATTTTGGCGAGCCGCCCAGTGTTATTGTTCCAATAATAATTATTGCAAATGAAATGCCCATTTCAGGGCTTTATTCGATTCTTTTCGATGCTAAATCCAAAGATACGAATATACAATGTCGTTTCAATATTCCATAAATGTCTTATTGAGCGAGTGAAGTGGCGACATCTTGTTTATAGGCGACCATTGCTGGCAGAAATCCGACAATTGATGCCAAAATAATCAGGCCTGGAATTAAAATGCTTTCCTGCCACTGCACACTCCAACCTCGCACCACAATTCCAGTGTATTCGGTGATCCATGGACCCATTCCACCAATTAGTAAGTGTCCGAGAAAGATGCCCAAAAGACCGCCGCCCAGTGAAAGCAAAATCGATTCGAATAAGATAATCGACATGACAGTCAAACGTCGTGCTCCGAGTGCCCGCATCAATGCAATTTCTTGTCGCCGTTCACTCATTGAATTGTAAATACTCACCATCATTCCGATTCCAGCTACGACGACAATGAGAACGGCCAAAAATATCAGAACCATCTGAATATTACCAATGATACTTCCCAAAAGTGTCGAAATTTCGCGGACCGGTGAAACTGCCTGCACATCAGACGTTTTATCGAGCACTGACGGAATTTCCATTGCTTTAATGTTGACGAAAGACCGTTCATTTTTAGCTGCGGCAGACGGGTCAAAGTCGGGTGAACTGGGATCGACCGGAGTTCCTTCTGGTTTGACGACATTTTGCCGTGTCATCAGCAAAATTGCCGAAAACTTTTTGTCCCTCTTTTCAAGACTGTGATTGTGAGACGAATCGGTACAAATCGAGCCATCTGCATGAACGTGTGCGTTTGCATTTGAAGCCGGAGCAGCAGAGTTGGTATTCGATTGGTCTCCGCCGTGCATGTCATAAAAACCTTCGATATTGACGAAAATAGCATTGTCATTTGGCGTTCCTGTCGGCTCCAAAACTCCGACGACAGTAAAAGGTTTGTGATCGGCGCAAGTTACATCTTGTGCGACTTCTGGAGTGAATTGTTCTCCCAATTTCAAACCGCTTTTTTTATGTGCGCGGGCACCGAGAACTGCCGAAAAGTCATCACGATAACTTAGGTTTTCTCCCGACGCAAATCGATAATCTTGGTTTCCCATGTACTTGAGTTTGGAGAAAAACTCGGGAGTTGTGCCAACAATCGTCGAACCGCGAAAATGATGACCAATTGAAACGGGAATCGCCTCTTCGATCAAGTGGGCATATTGTCCAGAGCGAAACTGCTTCAAATAATGTTCAGGAACGTCTCCGACTGGCGGACGCAGATAAAAAACAGTGCTCAAAACGACATCGAGTGGGCTTCCTTTTCCCGAAACGATCAGGTCATATCCCTGTGCGCTTTTATTGAAAGAATCACTCAAAACGCCGTGAATGACGATAACTGTTACAATTAGAGCGACACCGAGCGACATTGAAAACGCAGTCAATGTCGATGAGAGAGAGCGAAACTGAATACTTCGAAACGCAATTTTCCAAAGTGGCATAAATCATTTTAAGAAAAACAGTTTAACCAAGTTTAGAAACTTGGCACGAAAAAGGCGACATTTTGTCCACGTTTATAGTATAAACGGCAAAAGTTGCGATGTCAACAGCGACTTACAATACAAACGACTTACAATAGAAACCAAGACGCAAAAACTACTGCGTTCTATAAAAAGAAAATGGCATTGGTATTTCATACGTTTTCACTGGCCCAGCGAACGAAATCGACAGCGGTTTTGCCGTAAAAATCACATCCAGCTTTGTCGGCGAGTAATTGCGTGGCAGCAGCACCGCCGACTCCTATTTTCACACATTCACGCAGACCGGCTTCTTTGATCGCAGTCATCGTGTTCAAAACCGATTGATAACATGTTGTCAAAAGAAGACTCATTCCGACAAAATCTGGTTTGTGCTCCTGAATTGCAGCCACAAAAGCAGCCGCTTTGACATCGACTCCCAAATCAATCACGTTGTAACCACTGCTCCGAAAGACCATCGCTGTAATGTCTTTGCCGATGTCGTGAATGTCATTTTCGACAGTTCCAATCAGCAGAGTGCGTTTTTTCTCTTCGACAGCTGGCGCGGCATCGAAATGTGGTTGTAGAAGCTCCATTCCTTTTGTGATAATCATTCCAGCAAACATTAAATCAGGAATAAAAGCGTCGCCGCAGTCAAACCGCTCACCGACTTCAATCATTCCTGCATTACAAGCAGTGACAATTTCAGTGGGCGAAACACCAGCTGCGAGCTGTTCTTGAATCAACTGAAGAACGAGTGTTTCGTTGCAATCAGACAAGGCTTTTGCTAGTTCTAACATGTCGTAACTAATTGAAAAATTAAAAATTAAAAATTAAAAATTTGAAAATTTGAAAAATAAAAATAAAGACAAGTTCGTATCCGTTCACGGGTTTTGTGTATTTTTTCCTTAAATACTGCTAAAATTCGATTGCCCTGAAAAGGACGCAATAAAATCCGCACCGATTTATATTGATTTACAACGATTTATCTTGCGCTTTCTGGACGGCTCGCCCAACAACCGCCAAACACACCGCCGACTCACGCCGGCGGCACGCCAAACATGCCTCGCCCAACATGAACGCAAATTTTGTATTGCAAAAAATCAAAAACCGTGAACGGATGTCGTGAACGGATGTAATGATTTTACTAATAACTTTGTAGTAAGTCAACTGAGCCGCAGCAAGATTGTACTTGATTTCATATAAAATGGTGATAGAATGTGGTGGTGCGATTGGTTCAAAATCAAATTCGTTTTAACTTTTTGAACCTCTGTTTGGGGCTGATTTCATTTATTTCAAAGGAGCAATGTGATGGCAAAAGTGTCTGAATTTTATTTGTGTGAGTTGTGTGGAAATCTTGTCGAAGTGTTTGATGCAGGCGATGGTGATTTAGTTTGTTGTGGTCAAAGTATGACTATTCAAAAGGAAAATTCTGTCGATGCTTCCAAAGAGAAGCATGTTCCAATGGTCGAATTGGAAGGAAGCAATGCAATCGTTCGAGTCGGCAGCGCGCCGCATCCGATGGAAGCAAAGCATTATATCATGTGGATTGAATTGTGTCAGGGAAATAAAACACAGTTAGTTCGTCTCGAACCGTCTCAGAATCCAGAAGCTCTTTTTGTCATTGAAGCAGGAAAGCCAATTGGCGTTCGAGCTTTCTGCAATCTGCATGGATTGTGGAAAGGTGCCTGATTAGGAGTGCCCGATTAGGAGTGCCCGATTAGGAGTGCCCGATAAAACGGGAAAAAGATAAAATCTGCAAAAAGTGCCCCTCTCATTTCAAAGGAGGGGGACACGATCAGGACTGGGTGGTTCGGACTCCCCAATAAACTCAAAACAAAACCACCTCTGCTCCTCATTGAACACCTCTGTTCCTCATTGAAAAAGATGGGAACCACAGTATCAATCATCCGTGAACGCACGCATTGAAAGCATCGCCCCCACTATATTTTATGTCATCACGCAGCATATTTTGTATCCTCATTTTTTTCATTTTCATCCCATGTTTGGATGCGAATGAGGCAGGAACATCTCCCACTTCACTGAGTCAGCCGCAATCTTCCACAGCGAGTCCTTCTCTCTTACCGGTCGAAGTAAATGATGCCGAGGAGCTAAATAAGAGGCTCTCTCAAGAACAAATCGATATTCTTGTTCAGTTTGAAAATCCGAAAGAACTGATTGACTACTTTCAAAGGTGTATTTGGCGGCGTAATTATATCGATGCAATTGGATGTATCCATTTTGGTGAAACAGTACTGTCACTGCGAAGCAAACGACAAGTGGCGAGCAATCTCAGTATCATTTTGGATCGGTTGGAATTGGATAATTTGGGAGATTTTCCCGTCAGTGGCGATGCTTTTGTGCAGCGATTTCAGTCTGCAAAAGGTCCTGTTGAAATTGAATTTATTCGCAACAAGAATGATTGCTGGCTTTTTTTTGTAGATGAAATTAATGTCATTCAATCGGAATTCGAGCTTCTTCGTGATGAACCAGTTGCGAGAATTCGCTGGCTCACTGACTACTTTCCTGATTGGTCTTATATGGAAGTCGTTGGTATTCCGTTTTATCGAATTGTGCTTGTGGTCATTATTTTTGTCCTGGCAATTTTGATAAAATTTCTTTTGCAGTGGGGACTGTATTTCATCTCACATCATATTCTGCGAAAACTGATTGTAGACTGGAAAAAGGAGTATGTTCGCCCAAAATTTTGGTCGCCGCTGGGATGGATCGTTTTGGCCACATTTTGGTATATTGGTATTGCAATCATTGTGCAAACTGAAAGTGTGCGAGAGTATTTTCACTTCGTATACTTGGTTTTTTGCATCGTGATGAGTGTGCGAATGGTTTTTCGTTGTATTGCCCTCTTTTCACTTTGGCTAAGACAGCAGGTACGACGACGAGATGCACGGCTCGATGATATTTTTATTCCACTTTTTTCAAGAACATCAAAATTACTCATTTTATGCGTCGGTCTCATTGCTCTGGCACATGTGCTGGGATGGCCAATTTTGGGACTGGTAAGTGGAATGGGAATCGGTGGTGTCGCCATTGCTTTTGCCGCCAAAGAGACCATCGGCAACTTTTTCGGGTCATTAACTGTAGTTTTCGATAAACCTTTTCGTATTGGCGACTGGGTGGTGACTAATGGCATCGAAGGCACTGTCGAATCAGTCGGAATGCGGAGTACTCGGATTCGTACCTTCTAT
>JBOFGF010000171.1:0-27506 GCA_051649005.1 Thermoguttaceae bacterium
AGTCGGCAAAAGATGCCTCTGGAACTCCGCAAGTCGATGTTTTGCTCCAAGAAAAATATGCAATTCAGAGTACACAGGGATTTAAGTACACAGTTGGAAAAGATGGTGAATTTGGCAATCTCATTTCTTCTGGAGCGGGAAAATTAACAGGCAAAATCGGCGATGAAAAGAAGCCACAAAACATTTTTATGAGTTGGAATGGACTCAGCATCGAACCGAATCCGGTCACTGCCGGACAAATCGTGTTCAAGTTGGCGGGAGGTGTCAAAATCGATTTGGAAGGTTTCGGCTCCATGACATCGCAAAAATTTGAACTCTGGTGTAATCAAGAAAAATCGGTCACTGACGCAACTTCCTCCGGCATCAAACCATTAAATCTTGCATCAAATGCTGTTCCCACTCCCAGACTGGCCGAGAATTCAGCACAAAACACATCTTCTTCTGGTGTGAAAGCAGGCAAATCCAATCCTTTTGGAGGTGGAAATACGACACTTGTTCCAGACCGCGCGGTCGCTCTTGAAAAAGTCCATTTTATGAATGAAAAAGGGACATGCGATGTTAATCGACTCGACATGTTTTTTGAAACGGTCAAAGAAGATGGATCGACCGCACAATCAAAATGGCTTCCCAGTATTTTGACCACACTTCCTCCGTCACTGAAAGTTGCGATGCCAAGTCCGGTTTTTCCACTTCCACTCAATTTCACTGGAAATTCAGCCACTCAACTTGCATCGATACGAAACGCAGCAATTCCACACAATCCAATTCAGCAGGTTCAGTATCAACAGCAATTGCCGCTGGTTTCCACTAATAGGAACGGAATTGCCGCAATTCCAGCCAATACCAGCGTGAATAGCCCGACATTTCCAGCCTCTCCAACTGCTCCGCTTTTACCACTCGTTGCTTCGAATCAAAATGCGTCTCTTCCACCAAATCGCGGCGGCAATGCAACAACAGGTGTGCAAGTAAATCCGAGAGGCCTTCCTGCTCCTCCTGCGAATTCATCTAAAATATCGAATCAGCCCCCTCCTTCGACGGCAAATCCACATCCGCCGCACCAGAAAAATTCCGTTGCATCGCAAAATTTACTTGGATTTCAATCGGGACAAAACGGTGGAAAGTTTGCGATTACAGGAAACCAGATGAAAATGCTGATTCGAATGGCAAATGGAACATCGCAGGTCGATCAAGTGGTGCTCGAAGGAAAAGTCCATATTATCGAACAAGTTACTGGACTCGATAAGAAATCAACTTCGGGAACGCCAGAAAGCGAGCTTGAAATTTTGGGCGAAGAAGTAACTGTTTGGAATCCATCGACTGTCAAAACGGTCATTCTTGCAGCTGGCACGCCGCAGAATGAAGCCATATTCAAAGGACGTGGTGTCGAATTGCGAACGCAAAATCTCAAAATTTATCGAGAAAATAATACAATTTGGTCATCAGGTGTTGGTCGATTTATGACGACATCTAATCAAAATGTTCCGAATTTTTTTGCCACAAATACGACCACAAGTGCTGAGCGAAATACTCCACAAAATAGTACGTCCACAACTAATGAGTTCGCGTCGGTTTCGTCCGATTCACAATTTGTCGTCGATTGGAATGAAACGATGCTTTTTGATGGCAAAACGATTTTGCTGGAAGGCATTCCCGATAAAAATGGGGGACGAGTAAAAGCAAGATTTCAAGATCAGCTCCTCGTTTGTGATGTAATGCAAATCCACCTGAATCGCACTCTCCAACTGTTCGATGATTCATCGTCAGTCCAACCAGAAGCCGAAATCATTGATTGTGTCGGGAATGTTTATGTTGAAAGACGTGAAAAAGAAGGAAATGTGATGCGTTCTTACGACCGCGCTCGATTCGCCAATTTCCGTCTTCTCCTAAAAACACAAGATTTTTATGCAGGCGGACCAGGTGAATTGCGTTCAACATTTCTCAAATCGGAGACCAACTCGCCTGGAACTATGTTCGGCGGAATTGTTCCAACCAATAGTGCCTCATCAAATCCTTCGGCGAGCGAATTAAGTTACATTTTTGTTTCATTTCACAAAAATATGGAAGGAAACTTTTTCGGCGAGCACAAATTTGCTGACTTAAAAGGGAGTGTGCAGGCGGTTTATTGTCCCGTCAATTCGTGGGACGACGAAATTGGAATGGACCGGCTCAGTGCCGCCATAAATGCAGGCGGGTTTTTGCTCATTTGTGACGCACTTCGTGTTTCACAAATGCCCGATCCTGAAACAATAACGCAAAATTCTGCTGAATTGACGGCAAGTGGCGATGCTTCAATCGAAGGAAAAACATTTTTCGGACAGGGACGCACAATAAAATACAATCAAGCAAAAAATCTGGTCGGATTCGATGGAAACGCCAACATTACAACATCAGAAAAAGGAAACAATTCTCGGATTCCCGCCGAGTCTTTTATTTACAATCTCAAAACAGGCGCGATTGAATCCGTCCGCTCACAGGGATTCAGTTATGGAAACTAATAAAATGTAGATGCAAAAACGGTGATTTTCAGAAAGCATCCGCAGAATTTTCAGAAAATATGCGCGAGATTTTCAGAAAATATGCGCGAGATTTTTTGAAAGCATCCATCTTATTTATTCCATTTTTTCGATTCCACATCAGAATCTCTCGTCAATCGTCAAAATTCACTGACCTGCGCCGACATATCGTTCATTCAGGAGGTCGATGAGCATTTCTTTGTTTACTCGATTGAAACACTGACCATCAATGACGATATTGGGACCATCCGAACATCTTCCGAGACAACATTTTCCTGAAAGTTGCACTTGGTCCTCACAGTCGTTCAAAGCGATAAATTCTTCGATCACACGAAGATTTTCCTCGTTTCCACGAGTGAAACAGGAGCTTCCCATACAAATTACTATTTCCATATTAAATACAATACATGAATTGTGGCCGGTGTTGTTTCAGCGAGGCGGTGTTTTTCAGCGAGGCAGTGTGTTTCAGCGAGCCGGGGATGTTAGTCCCCGACAACGCCAAGTATTTTACACTATTTTCCATAGTATGCTTTCAGATACAACTCTTTGATCTCTGAGATAAATGGATATCTTGGATTCGCACCAGTACATTGGTCGTCAAATGCCATTTCCGAAAGTTCATCCAATTTGGCCAAGAACTCCTTCTCTGAAAGTCCAAATTCCTGAATTGATTCGGGAATTCCGAGTGTCTTCTTGATCGAATCAATTCCAGCAATTAGTGCTTCGACACGTTGCTCCGGTGTCATTTTTTCGGTGGTGAGTCCCAAAAAGTCTGCCAAATCAGCATATCTTTCTTTCGCTTCTGGATGTTTGTACTGCGAAAAAGTTCCTTGTCTAGTTGGTTTGCTCGTTCCATTGAACCGAATCACATGACCAATCAAAAAAGCATTTGCAAGTCCGTGCGGAATATGAAATGCTGCTCCGAGTTTGTGTGCCATCGAATGGCAAAGTCCCAAAAACGCATTTGCGAAAGCCATTCCAGCAATAGTGGCCGCATTATGAACTTTTTCGCGTGCTTTTTCATCATCAGGAGCATTATAACATGTCGGCAGATATTTGAAAACCAGTCGCGCTGCTTCTTTTGCCAAAGCATTTGTATATTCACTGGCCATGATTGAAACTCGTGCTTCAACAGCATGAACCAACGTGTCAATTCCACTATAAGCAGTCAATGTTTTGGGCATTCCCATCACAAATTTTGGATCAATAATGGCAATATCGGGAGTCAATTCATAATCAGCCAGTGGATATTTATTGCCCGTCTTTTCATCGGTGATGACGGCAAATGGCGTGACTTCTGAGCCGGTTCCAGATGTGGTCGGAATTGCCACGAGTGTCGCTTTTTCACCAAGTCGCGGAAATTTGAAGACTCGTTTTCGGATATCCATAAATCTCATAGCAATGTCCTCGAACTGAATTTCTGGATGTTCGTACAAAAGCCACATGATTTTGGCCGCATCCATCGGCGAACCGCCTCCAATGGCGATAATTGTGTCGGGTTTGAAGGCCTGCATTCGCTCCATTCCTTTGTACGCAGTTCCCAGAGTCGGATCAGGTTCCACGTCTGCAAAAATATCCATCTTAATTTTCATCTCTTCAAGAAAATCCATCAGTTCTTGAAGCATGCCACTGTTATAAAGGAATCTGTCAGTGACGATGAACGCACGCTTTTTACCGACATCGCCCAGATCGCGGAGTGCTTCGTGCAAACAACCATATTTGAAATAGACTTTTTCTGGAATACGAAACCAGAGCATATTTTCCCGCCTTTCTGCGATAGTTTTGATATTGAGAAGGTGTCGTGGTGCGACATTTTGACTGACCGAGTTTCCGCCCCAGGAGCCACATCCAAGTGTCAAAGAGGGGTCCAATTTGAAATTGAAGACATCTCCGATGGCTCCTTGACTGGATGGCATGTTGATTAGAGTGCGGCATGTTTTTGTTTGTTCGCCGAAAAATTCGATGCGATCACTGTTTTTCGGATCCGTGTATAAAACACTGGTGTGTCCGAGACCACCGAAATCGAGAAGTTGCTGTGATCGTTTTAATGCCGCTTCAAAATTCTTTTCTCTATAAAGAGCGAGCACCGGCGAAAGTTTTTCGACACTGAATGGAAATTCTGGGCCGACACCATTTTCTTCGCCAATTAGTATTTTGGTGTAATCGGGAACTTCGATGCCCGCCATTTTGGCGATAGTAAGTGCCGTTTGACCAACAATGTTTGCATTCAATTTGCCATCAACAACAATTACATTGGCAACTTTTTTCGCCTGATCCGGCGAGAGAATGATCGCACCTCGTTTGACAAACTCTTTTTTAACAGCTTCATAAATGGCATCGACTACAATTACCGATTGTTCTGATGCACAAATCATTCCATTATCGAAAATTTTACTCTGAATCACGGAGCTGACAGCCATTTGAATATCGCACGTTTCATCCATCAATGCCGGAGTGTTTCCGGGGCCAACTCCCAGTGCTGGGACACCACTCGAATAAGCGGCTTTGACCATTCCAGGGCCGCCAGTCGCCAAAATCATACCAATTGCCGGATGTCCCATCAAATGTTGACTTTGTGCGACAGTCGGATTTTCGATCCAAGCAATAATTCCTTCCGGCGCACCGGCTTCGACTGCGGCTTTCAACACAATTTTGGCCGCAGCAATCGTGCTTTTCTTGGCGCGCGGATGGGGACTGAAAATTATGCCATTTCTCGTTTTCAGAGCAAGCAGCGACTTGAAAATAGCAGTCGAAGTCGGATTTGTTGTCGGCACAATTCCTGCGATAATTCCAACTGGTTCGGCCACTTTGATGATTCCAAAAGATTCATCATATTCAATTTTGCCACATGTCTTTTCATTTTTGTATTTGTTATAAACGTATTCTGAAGCAAAATGATTTTTGATCACCTTGTCTTCGACGACGCCCATTCCCGTCTCTTCGACCGCCATTTTTGCCAGTGGAATACGAGCTTCTGTCGCCGCCAGTGCCGCAGCTCGGAAAATGGAATCGACTTGTTCCTGCGAAAACGTCGCAAAAATCTTTTGTGCGATCTGCACTTTTTCGATGATGTCATCGAGCTGATGCTGTTCTCGCAATTCTTGCTCTTTGTCAACAACTTTGCTCGGCTTTTCGGATTTGGCCACTTCCCCCAAATTAGTTGGCACTACTTTGTCTTTTGTCATCGAATATCTCCTTGTAATGGTAAAAGGAATAATGTTAAAAGCAGGTCATAAAACAAATACATCTGAAATCAAATTCCCACAAAAACGCGAATGAGCACACATCTAATAATACTAACAACACACATCTAATCAATATGCTTTTCGTAAGTTGTGTATTTTACAATCCGGCATTTTGGGAAAAGTCTATTCTTCGAGGTTCCACAAACACGCAATAGGTAATTTTGTATTGATAGCGATTTACCGATAAAATGTTATTGATAAAACAATACTGAATAGTTTATCAGCTTTTTTCGATTCGTCAAGAGAGGATTTTCTATATTTTTGTGAGAAGCTAAATTTGCGAAAAAACCATTTTGTTGGCACAGATAAAACCTGAAAATGGACGAATAGACTATTTTGGACGAATAAATCGAGATATTTTTCCGAAACGTCGATAGTTGAAATGATATTTCGCCCCGTTTACATGCTGAAAAACACCAAAAAGATGGTTTTCATCAGGGAATGTTTTGGCGACCAGAAAATGGCATGTGATTGACAAAATAGCTGGAGACGACGTGTCTTCACAAAATCTCACTGATATGTCCGTTTTATGCCCCCGGTCCGCAGCATAAATATCGGGACAACAGTGACCGAATTTTATTTTATCGACTTATGGAAAAAACTCTCGACTTAAAATTGGCGCGGATTCACGCCAATCGGAACTGCAATGATTTTATTCTTGCCGATGCCAAAGACGCAGATATGGCATATGGACTTTCATCGCCCGGTCTAAGTCCAGAAAATCATCGAAATGAAGCACAATTTCGTACACAGAATCAGTATCGAGAGCAAATCCGGCAAGTCGTCGCACAGGGACTTGTTGATATTGTGTTGATGAGTTGCAGCACGAATGATATTTTGACCATTCGTGAACGTTTGTTCGATAATTCCCCAATAACACCGGCGATTCGTGCCAATGACACGACTGATATTTGGCTCGCAGGTGCGGAGGGAGTTTATGGACGCGAACCTTCTCGCTGGTTTCGGACTGCCACGATTGATCATGCACAATGTGGAAAAGTAAATTGTGCGAAAGAAGAACGAAATCGCGGTGCAAGTTTGGGATTATATTCGATAACATACAATAACATTTTGGAGTATGACCGAGAAGCTCTTTTGGCATACAACGATTTTCGACTGGAAGCCGAAACGAAAGGTTTTCGCCACTTTTTAGAGGTGTTCTGTCCAAATGCGATGGGACCAGACCGTCCAAAAGACATTGCAGCGTTTGTCAATAATCACATTGTGCGGTCTCTCGCCGGTGTGGCCAGTGCGGGGAGACCCATTTTTTTGAAAATTCCATATTTGGGGCCAGTGGCGATGGAACAATTGGCCAGATACGACAGTGAACTGATTGTGGGAATTCTCGGCGGGTCTGCTGGCACTACTTTCGATGCGTTCCAAATGCTCGCTGATGCAAAAAAATATGGAGCCAAAGTCGCATTATATGGACGAAAAATTAATAATGCGGAAGATCAACTTTCATTTATACGATATTTGCGTGGAATTGCCGATGACCAAATCAGACCGGTCGAAGCCGTTCGTTCCTATCACGCCGATCTGGCACGACTCCGAATACGTCCAAAAAGATCGCTCGAAGATGATTTGCAGAGAATAGAACAGTGCGATAATTATTCGGGAATCAGAACGCCTTCAAAAACGAATGCCACGACCGAAAAAAATGCCACAACTGAAAAAAATGCCACAACTGAAAAGAATGCCGCAACAAAAATGAATACCGCGACAGAAAAAAATTCGGCAATGAAAAACAGAGGTGAAACACAATTACCTGATTTTGCATCAATGACTTCGGCGGAGAAAGTGCAGTGGAATTTGAACCGACTAAATCGCACATTTGGTTCCTTTTCGCAGCATCGCTAAAACATTTTCCACTCGTTTTGAATTTTCAAAATTGAAATAATGAAATAATGAAATAATGAAATCTTTTTTCCTCTTTTTTGCGACCAAAAACAAAGCAAAACTAATTTCTGCAAATAACACCCCTCATTTCAGAGGAGGAATACCTGATCAGGGCGGGGTGGTTCGGACGCACCAGCAAACTGGAACACGTCCATGTTTTGCCGTATTCATCGTTCTACTTTTTCTCATTGTGTGTGGATTCGTTTCACCACTTCATTCTCAGTCGCCCACTCGCGGTTCGATGACACCAATTTATACTTATGTTCCGAGAAACGAATCGAAGCCCGGAGATCAAATGGTCGTGACACTTACTGCAACAAGTGCGAAACAGGCGATGTTGAACGCACAACTTTATTATTATGAGTGGGATGTGGTCGATGCGTGGGAAGGTCAATCTCGTGTCATGTACGAAGTTCTTCTAAAAAAACGACCCGCATATATTCGAGGAACTGTGCGTCAGATTCGGACTCTCCCGAACAAGTCGCGTTAAAATTGAGCACCTCAAATTATTCACTTTTTTGTTAAATTTGAATGTGCAAACTCCGCAAATTGCAGCGTCAACTTTTTTGCATCTTGAATTATTAGAGGTGCCCAGTCGTCTCTCTGACAATCCACAGTGCGATATTCAATCTGCCGTTTTGCCCGCTTTCACAGAACAGTGGTTGTTTCGCAAAAGCTGCTGCGCGGCGAAAACAACCCGTTTCTATGAAATGGATATAAACTGGGGAATAATTCACGGAGACCCCGCTCGACTTTCCAGATAATAAAAGATATAATCAGGTGGTCTTTCATGATGTGGCTGTATTAACTAATTGGACATCCTGTTTCTATGAAGTTCATCGAAACATTCAAATAGTAAACACGCACCATATTCATTTCCCTTCATTCCCCCTTTTATGGAGAAAGCAATGAGAAAATTAAGCTTTGTTTTGATTTTTGGTTTTGTCTTTGTCGTTTGTGCATCGGCATATTCCGAAGATTATGTAAGTGGAATAGACTGGAAAGAGCCGCCGGTTATCACAGCAGGCGACAAACCAGGCGATCCTCCCTCTGATGCCATTATTTTATTTGACGGCAAAGACCTTTCTGCGTGGAATAAACAAGAGTGGATTGTCAGCGACGGATGTATGACAGTCAAACCAGGTTCAGGAGAGATACAAACGAAAGAAAAATTTGGAAGTGTCCAGCTTCATATAGAATTTGCGACTCCAACAAAAGTGGAAGGTTCAAGTCAAGGACGTGGAAACAGTGGTGTCTTTTTTGGTCCGTATGAAGTTCAGGTTCTTGATTCTTACGACAATAAAACGTATTTTGATGGTCAATGTGCTTCGATTTACAAACAACGTGCGCCACTTGTCAATGTCTGCAAAAAACCGGGCGAGTGGCAAATGTACGACATTATTTTTCGACGACCTGATCTGAAAATCGCCGATGGCAAAGTAGTCGAAGTTCTCCGGCCTGGTTATTTGACCGTGTTTCAAAATGGCGTTCTCGTCATCGACAATCACGAAATAGAAGGCACCACTTTTTGGCATCGCGCACCAGAATATGAAGCACACGATGCCAAACTTCCTATTCGACTTCAAGATCATGGCAATGAAACGAAATTCCGAAACATTTGGGTTCGGCCAATTCCCGATGATCCGACCACCAAACCACCGAAAACACGAGAACCTTATTTCAGAAAATAGAAATTAGATGAAACAACATGTCCGCTCTGAAATTCATTCGATGAAAGGTTATATTCCCGGAGAACAACCACCGCCGGGACAAGGAATCAAACTAAACACGAATGAAAATCCTTATCGCGCTTCGGAAAAGGTTTATGAAGCCATTTCCGAAGTAGTCCGGGTCGGTTTGTCCAGATATCCAAATCCACTGGCCGATCCGGTGCGAAATGTTGTCGCCAAAAAATTCGGCATTGACCCCGATTCCGTTTTGTGCGGAAATGGAAGCGACGATCTGCTCACTATTCTGACACGGACATTTGTCGGGAGCGGAAAACTTCTGAGACTTCCATATCCGAGTTACATTTTGTATCGTTCACTTGCTGAAATACAAGGTGCTGAAAGTGAGACGTTTTTTTTCAAGTCCGATTGGACACTTTCCGATAATTTCGGTCTCGATTTATCGCCATCTGGTGAGTCCGGCGACCAACTCAGACTCGCTTTTTTGCCAAATCCCAATTCTCCTTCTGGCACAGTGATTTCCAAATCACAGATTTTGAGAATCGCAGAATTGCTCCCATGTCCTCTTGTTGTCGATGAAGCATATTCTGATTTCGCGGATGAAAATTGCATCGATCTTGTAACACAATGTGAAAAAATTATTGTAACTCGAACTTTGAGTAAATCGTATTCACTGGCGGGGCTTCGGTTCGGATTTCTTGTTGCCCATCCAAAATTAGTGGAAGAGATGCGCAAAGTAAAAGACTCATATAATTGCGATTCTTTGTCGATTGCCGCCGCCGCAGCTGCATTGTCAGACGATGACTGGCAAATCAATAATCGTGCGAAAATAGTTGCCACTCGAAAGCGATTGACCGAACGAATGAGGTCACTGGGCTTCAATGTCCCCGATTCACACGCTAATTTCACTTGGAATACTCGCTCTGACATGCCTGTCCAACCTATTTATGAATTTTTGAAACAACATGGTATTTTAGTGCGATATATGAATTATTCCGAATGGGGAGATGGTCTGCGAATCAGTGTTGGAACCGATGAACAAACTGACAAATGTGTCGATTTCATTAAACAATATATCGATTCGCGCGGATAACTCCTGTTGATAGTTTACTGTTGTTATTGTATATTGTTGTCATTGTATATTTTGCTTGCTATTGTGTATATTTTGGCTGAATTTAGAACTTATTTTTTCTTCTGCAGATGAAATGTCAACTTTGTGGAAAAGCGGCAACCTTTCATATTACAGAGCTGACCGGTGTAATTCCGCAGGAGCATCATCTCTGTGAAAGACACGCACGCGATTATTTGAGTGAAACATCTGAGTCGGGACCAAATTCGATGTCAGTTGCCACCACACTAAATCAGGAACAATCGTTCAAACCGATCTCACTTAGTCAAGTCGCGGATGGTCTCAAAGACATCGACAAAAAAACGTGTGACATCTGTGGAATGAGTTTTCACGATTTCCGAAGTCGCGGGAGACTTGGATGTCCAAACGATTATGATTGTTTTGGCAAACAACTCGAATTGCTGATTCTCAATATTCACGGCGAACAAGAACATGTCGGGAAAACTATCAAAACCCATGCTGGAAAGACTTCTGATCGCACACCACTGATTCAACTCCGCCGCGAATTGAATGAAGCTGTGAAAGTGGAAAATTATGCACAGGCATCTATACTACGAGATAAAATCAAGGAGGTTGAAGCTGGATGAAAATTGATAAAATGCTTTCGCAGCTTTGTGAATGGCTTCATGTAAATGGCCCCGAAAATGACATAGTTATTTCGAGTCGTATTCGTCTTGCCCGAAATATCTCAGGATTTCCATTTATGGTTCGTGCCACAGATCATGATCGAAAAGCGATTCGGGACATGGTCTTTCAAGCGGCGAATCGAGTTTTCGATGAGCAGAGTATTTGGATGGTCGATGTCGAAAATTTAGATGTCATGGACCGTGAATACTTGTTGGAGAGACAACTAATCAGTCGTGAATTGGTTGAAACGGCGGGTGCGCGGGCCGCTCTCATTGACAAAACGGAGACTTTTTGTGTCATGGTCAATGAAGAGGACCATCTCCGAATTCATGGAATGACCAATGGATTCAATCCACAAAAAATTTGGGAGCGAATCAATGATATTGATGACCGACTCGAACAAAACTTGCCATTCGCTTTTCATGAAAAACTGGGATATTTGACAGCTTGTCCCACGAATGTCGGAACAGGAATGCGTGTGAGTGTCATGCTTCACTTGCCCGCGCTGGTCATTTCCAAAGAGATTGAAAAGGTTTTTCGGTCGCTTCAAAAAATCAATTTGGCTGTGCGCGGATTATACGGAGAAGGATCGCAGTCTTTTGGCGACTTTTATCAAATCAGCAATCAAGTAACTCTCGGGGTTTCAGAAGAAGAATTGATCGAAAAAGTGGCACACATTATTCCTGAAATTATCTCTTATGAAAAGCAGGCACGCGAATTTCTCCTGTCTGACCGGCAAGAAGTGATTCAGGATCGTTGTTCGCGTGCCATGGGAGTCCTCAAAACGGCTCGAACAATCGGGAGTGCGGAAACATTGCATCATCTTTCATGTGTGCGACTTGGTGTGAATATGGGGATTTTGAGTGGCCCAGACATGGAAACCGTCAATCATCTCTTTTTGTACACACAGCCTGCTCATCTTCAAAAATTACACGGCGGAGAAATGCCACAAAGTGAACGAGACATCATTCGTGCGAAATACTTGCGAGAAAAACTTGGCGGCGACTGATCGGACATGATGACCACAAATCATCCGAGAATTGACATCCGCAGACTCGCTGCTGTTATGTTTTGGATAATAACAACAATCACATTATTCACATTTTTTATCGCAAATTTGATTAAATTGCGACTTTTTGAATATGTTTCGTATTTTACTCACAAATGACGATGGAATTTATGCTCCTGGACTTGCAGCGATGGAGCGAATGCTGCGGCGGCTCGGCGATGTCACTGTAGTTGCACCAGCGCGAGAGCAAAGTGGAGTCTCCCATTCGATCACCTTTTTGACTCCGCTGACAGCCAAACGAGTCTTCGTAAACAATCGTCCATGGGGATGGATGGTCGATGGAAGTCCGGCGGACTGTGTGAAACTCGGTGTCACTCAAATCATGGAAACACCCCCAGATGTCATTGTAAGTGGAATGAATGGCGGTTTGAATGCTGGAATTAACGTATTCTATTCGGGAACAGTCGGAGCAGCCGTCGAAGGAGCATTTTATGGAATCGTCAGTTTCGCTGTTTCCGTCGAATATGACGAGAATGAGCCTTTTGACAGAGCAGCTGAATTAGCGACGGAAGTTATTGGGAAAATTTTGGCTCAGAAAAAATCCAATAATGCCAAGTTGTACAACATTAATGTTCCACAAAACGCACTTAAACAGGAACATCCAAAAGTCATTTGTGGAGCCGTCGATGTGCGACAATACTGGGACGCATTTGAACGTCGAATTGATCCGATGGGCCGTCCCTATTTTTGGCTCACAGGCCGTCCTGATCCAAGACAGCCGAATCAGAAGCAGTGCAGCACGGAAAAAACCGACTTATCTGCTTTGCGAGCCGGACACATCTCTGTTACTCCGCTCGATTATGACGTGACTCATCGAACTCAACTTGCGGAAATGGACACATGGGACATCCAATTAGACCACCTTCCAATTGACAGCGATTCAGCGAATGTAGCTGCGGAATTGGAACACACCGGTCCGTGCATCCGTGTTAAAATGAAGTAATGTACGCAAATCAAAAAGTCATAAACGAAAGTGAAAATGAAAATACTTGGCGATGTTTGTTATTTGCTGAACATGAAAATCCTGTTGATTTGTTCTAACTAAAGTGATAGAATGGGCTTTGTTGCGTGTGGCTTTTTATAGATTTGTTCCATTTATGAAATTTCCAAGATAATAAAAACGATGTTCCGTTTTGAATCGCCCTTTTTTCTTCTATTTTTCTTTCCACTAATTGCGCTGATTTTTTTTCAAATTTGGGGACAATTTCAAATTTGGGGACAAAATCGGATGCGTTCACGATCCAGTATTATTTTCAGCGACATTTCGCTTTTGAAGGATGTGCCACGAACTTGGGTGCTCCGTGCGTCTCCATTTGTCCCGTGGCTCCTTTATTTTGGAGTCGCTCTTTTCATCATCGCCCTGGCTCGTCCACAATCAGGAAAAGAAGATTATCGGATTCGAGCGGACGGAATTGCAATTGCCATGTGCGTTGATCGAAGTGGATCAATGGCCGCGATGGATTTCACAATAGAAAACACTCCGGTGAATCGATTAGATGCGGTCAAAAAAACCTTTCGTGATTTCGTTGCTGGAAATGGATCGCTCCCCGGTCGAACAGACGACCTCGTCGGACTTTTGGCGTTCGGGGGATTTGTTGATGCGTTTTGTCCGCTCACTCTCGATCATGCGACACTTCTCGAAATGCTCAAACAAGTCACTCTTCCAGAGCCAATAATTGATTCACATGGACGCATTGTCGATCCACGTTTGTATGAGGAGGAAAATATGACAGCTATTGGTGATGCACTGGCACAGGGAGTTGATCGCCTCAAAGAAGTGAATGCAAAAAGCAAAGTCATAATTCTACTTTCTGACGGCGAACAGAATTGTGGCGTTTTGACACCGCAGGAAGGAGCCGATATTGCAAAGACTTATGGAATCAAAATTTATTCTATCGGAATCGGATCGACTGGAATGGCTCCATTTGTTATGTCTGATCCATTTGGACGAAAACAACTCGTTCAAAATCGTGTTGTGATTGATGAAAACACACTCCGCGATGTCGCCGAAAGAACTGGCGGCCTCTATTTTAATGCAAAAAATACCGAAAGTCTCGAAAAAATTTATGCGGAAATAGACAAGCTCGAAAAGACCACCAACGAAGGACGATTGTACACACAATATACCGAGCAATATCGAAAACCACTGCTGGGCGGTCTGGTGTTTATCACTCTCTATTTTGTCCTCATTAACACACGATTTCGCCGATTGCCATGAATTTGTATTGATTCACTGACATCACTGACCGAAACTCCACTCATTTTTATTGACATATTCTCGAAATGGCGGGGACGTTCGGGGCAATCACCTCATTTTTATTGATGGGTTCATTATTGATGAGTACTAAACCAAAACCTGAGTGGAAACGAATACAAAATATCGTACTAATAACAAAAAATGGGCATAAAACTTTCCCGCGAAAATTTGAAACCTGCTCGTCGTGGTGTCATTCTTTTTGTCGTGTCGATCATCATTGCAATGCTTTCAGTCGGCTCACTCGCACTCCTTTCGCTCATTTCAACCGAACATGAAGCGACGTTGTTGCGCGGAGACGAAATGCAGGCCGCCCAACTTGTCCAGTCGGGAATCGAGTACATCGCCGCCCAATTGGAAATAAGCAAGAAGGCCACACAAAATCTTGATTCGGCCCAAATTCTTTTCGTGCCCGATTCCATGTCGAATAGTATGATGCCAAATAGTACGATGTCAGGAGAACTCATCGAACTCGCGCAAAATGGAGAGAACTATTCGGCGGGATTTTTTTCAGGAGATGATGCTTCGCAAAAAAATCGTTTTTATGACAATCCGAATCAATTTCGTGGAATTGAAGTGGTTCCAACTTCACTCGGTCGGCATCGTCGTGGTGCTGGCCGATTCACAATTTTTTCACCTCGCATAGAAAACGAACGACAAAATGGTATTCGTTTTGGACTCGTGAATGAATCGACCCGATTGAACATCGGCGCGGTGCTGGAATGGGAAATTGAGTCGCCTGGACAAGGAGTTCGCGCTCTGATGAAACTTCCTGGCATGACTCCAACAATCGCCGATTCAATTCTCGACTGGATCGACTCCGACAAAATGGCCAGAGCATCTGGTGCTGAGCGCGAATTTTATGAACAAATCGGTGTTCCATATCTTCCTCGAAATGCCGTCCCTGCGACACTCGAAGAACTCCTTCTTGTTCGTGATATGACGAGACCTCTCCTTTTGGGAAATGACATCAGTTTTTCTTACGGAGCAAAAAGAAGTGATCTGGAAAAAATACAAACGGAGATCGACATCCAGACTGATTTATTGTTCGGAAATCAAAACAGCACAATCAGCGACGAATTTGTTGCCAGTTCAACAGTGACATCTGAATATGAACAAGAGGCCGCCTCTTTATTGATTGGAGAATCGCCTCTTTCAGGTGAACCAATTTTGCCGTGGTGCTTCCTTCTCACGACTTTGAGTGCGGAAAAACTCGTTAATCCAAATGGAGAACCGAAGTTTTATTTGAACGACGACAATCTGGAATTCCTTGAAACGCAATTGCGATCTTTTCTCGATGAGGATGCGGTCCAGTTTATTTTGACATGGCGACGCGAATCAGGAAAAATCGACGACGTGTGCGATCTCTTAGATGCCACAATTACTCCGTCAAAAATCACGCCGTCAGAAAAAAATGAATCAGACAAAACAAATGAAGCAGGCAAAACAATTGAAGCAGACAAAACAATTGAACCAATAAAAAGTCCATTTTCTCTCGATCATTCAAGCGGCGAAACAAAATTTCTTCGTTTGCTTGATGAAGCGACGACGGAGTCATCAATAGTCGTTTCTGGTCGAATCAATATAAATAGTGCTTCTCGATTTGTATTGGAAGCAATTCCCGAATTGACACCACGAATGGTTCGACAAATTTTGGCTCGTCGTGGTGATTTGGGCGAAGAAAAAGCAGGGCGTTTTCGACATCCAGTCTGGATTCTTGCCGAGGGAATTGTCGATTCAGCGACGATGAAAAAATTATCGAAACGATTAACTTGCGGCGGAGATGTTTTTCGTGCGCAGATAGTTGGATTTTTCGATGCACAGGGAACAACCAGTCGCGCCGAGGTTGTTATAGATGCCACTGTTTTGCCACCACGCCAAATTTTCAGCAAAGATTTGACGATGTTTGGGAGCGGTTTCGAATGAGTTTCGTTTGAGAGCGGTTTCAAGTGAGTTTCGTCTGGGAGCGGTTTCAAATGAGCGTCGTTTGGAAGTGGTTTCAAATGAGCGTCATCAATGTAAAAATACTGTGTTTTTATGTTTTACTTGCGCACGGTTTCCCACAATTTGTCGAGCCGATTTGGTGAAACTTTTTGCGACGTGCCAAGTTTTTGTGCGAAAAGAGAAACGCGGTATTCTTCGAGAAGCCAGCGAAATGTTTCCAGAGACGAGTCATCAATTCCCGCAAGTTGATGCAGTTCTTTGCGTTCCAAATACTTCGTCCAATATCGTCTCAGTTCCTCGTATCCTTGTAAATCGGCTGCGTCCCCGCCATTTTGCAATTTTTCGAAACGAATCGGAATAGCACGAAAATAACGTGGAAATTCTCGTAGTTGCATCCAGGGTGTTTTTGTCAGAAAATGAGGAGCGACCAGTCGCTGCAAATGCTCTTTCGCCTCGATACAATTGGCGAGTGTGCGACTCGATTTTGCTCGTTCAATTGCCAGTCTGGCTTCATGAAACGATTCGAGAAGAGGTCCAATTAGATGAGTAACATCTTGCACGGCGCGTCCCAAATTGTGATGCCCTTCTTCTTCTCTCGCCACTAATTCCGCTTCCGTTTTGGGAAGTGATAAATCGTCCAGCCGAATTGCGCGGAGAGAAATCAGCCGTCCCAGTTCCAGCGGAAAATCGAATTCAGGGAGCGGCTGTGCGAGCACTTTTAGTCGATTCACATTTGGAAGCCACTGAATTTGTGTGCGAATATCTCGTTTTGCCGCATGATAAAAATGATCAATTGCTATTTCGCGTGGATCAATCATTTCTTGTGCATCTGCTGGAATGGCAGCCGCCCCGAGTTCGCGCCGCAGTTCGATCAAATTACGACCTTCGCCAACTGTTTCGCCTGCTGAATCAAGAATGCGAATATTCAGTCGCAGTTCTTCTGGAATCCGTTCCATTTCAAAATCGTCCGGTTTTACCAGTCGGCCAGTAAGACGACTCACAGCCATCGCCAATTGTGTCGTCAAATCTCCATTTCCAAACTGGATTTTTCCGATGATTTCTTTCGATGTATCTGGAATTGGAACAATTTGCCGTCGGATATCTTTCGGAAGTGATTTTAGCAGCGCAGTGATTTTCTGGAGAAGTAAACCAGGAACGAGCCAGCCGAGCCGCTCCGGCTCCAATTTCCGCAAATCGTTTTGTGGCACTAAAAGAGTAAGACCATCATTTTCCTCCCCCGGCGCAAAATGATATTCAATTGGAACTGCGCCGCCGTCTCGTGTGGGAATTGTATCAGGAAATTGTCGCATCACATCATCCGAAATCATTTCCGTGCAGATGTCGGCGAATGTCATGCAAAGTGACTTGTTATGTTCCGGCGATTCACGAAGCCATTTTTCCAGTGAGCGGCAATCATATACATCTGCCGGAATACGAGCTTCGTAAAACTGCGTCCGTGAAATTTGTGGCTGCAACATGTCGCCGCGCCGCAATTTGTCCTGCAATTTTTTCGCATCTTCCAGCAAATTGGAATTGTGGTCGAAAAATGAGAAACCACCCCGCCATGTTTGACATCCTTCATTTGAAATGAGGGGAGTTTTTTCCTGACTCTTTCCATTGGAAAAGAACGGCATTTTGGATTGCCATTCACCTGAACTGTCAACGAGAGCGGACTGAATGAAAATATCGCGGGCCATTTTCGTATCAATCGGGCCAAAATTGATGCGACGTTTGGGAACCAGCACAATTCCGAGCAGTGTGACTCGTTCAAACGCATGAACACATCCACTTTCGTCGTCCCAGTGAGGTTCCATGTAAATGCGCTGAATGAGATGCTGTGCGAGTGGTTCGATCCAATTGGCTTCAATTTGGGCGGCCGTTCTCAAATAACGACGCGATGTTTCGACTCGCTCCGATGCCACGATCCATTTACAAAATGTATTTGCGTCGCCGCCACTGGTCTTCTCCTTTTTCACCGTATTTGGAGAGGACTGCTGATCAGATTCAGTCGCTCCTTTTTTGAGAAGACCACTTCCTGGCCACAGAACGAATTTGCCAAGATTACCGCCACTTGAACAAACCGAATACTCGTTTTTGCTGTCTCGCTGTGCAATTCCAGAAAGATTACCTGTCAATATCGAACGATGCAGTGGCCCATATAATTCGTCTCTTTTTACTCTGCGCGGCCCGACTTTCATTCCCGCATCATGAACACATTGCAACAATTGGACATGAACATCACTCCATTCACGAAATCTGTTGTATGAAAGAAAATGTTGCATGGCCGCTTTTCGAAGTCCATTCCGGCTCGTCACTTCTTTCAGGTTTACATAAAAATCCCAAAGTTTCAGAAAGCCAATATAATCACTCCGCGAATCGAGAAATGGCGAGTGAGCGACATCTGCTTTTGCTTGGTGTTCAAGAGGACGTTCTCGTGGGTCCTGCGTTTCAAGAGCCGCTGCAACAATGAGCATTTCGTTCAAAACACCATTTTCATCTGCCGCCAATACCATTCGACCGATTCGTGGATCAATTGGCATTCTGGCAAGTTTCCATCCGATTTGGGTCAAATGCTTTTTTGTATCGAGTGCTCCAATTTCTATCAGCGTTTTGTATCCGTCATTGATCGCCGCAATTCGAGGCGGATCGAGAAACGGGAATTTTTCGATTTCTCCCAATTTCAGCGACTTCGTTTGCAAAATAATCGAGGCAAGATTCGTCCGCTGAATTTCTGGTGTTGTATAACGACTGCGCCCCAAATAATCACGCTCAGAAAAAAGTCGAATACAGATGCCCGGCCCGATTCGTCCACATCGCCCCGCCCGCTGATCAATGGATGCCTGTGAAACTGGTTCGATTGGAAGACGCTGAGTGCGACTTCTGGCTGAATAACGACTAATACGAGCCGTGCCTGTGTCAATCACAAATCGAATTCCGGGAACTGTCAGAGATGATTCAGCAACATTCGTCGTCAATACGATCCGACGATAATTTCCGACTTGAAATACTTTCTGCTGCTGAGAAACTGGCAGGCGTGCATACAATGGCAAAATTTCCGTTTTTCGGGCCGCATCATCACCGGGAATCAAATGATGTCGGAGAAGTTTTGCCACTTCCAAAATATCCCGCTCTGTCGGCAAAAAGATAAGCATGTCCCCTGGTTTGCCGCCATATTCCTTTCTGTCATATCGAGCCAATTCATCCACCGCTGAAAGAATCGCACGCTCCATCAATTCCGTCTCATCTTTGGTTTCACGTGAAACAACGCCGACGTTTCGAGTGCCTCGCTTCAAAAATGAGGGGAGTCGCTGGTTTGATGAGTCTCCTTTCAAATTAGTGGAAGTGATCGCTTCTTCTGACTCACTTTCAGCAGAGGGGTCTCTGTACAAAATCGTTATTGGATATGTCCGCCCAGACACTTCGATGACTGGAACGGATTGACCGCGATTGATTCGTTGATCCGTGAAATGCTCAGCAAATCGAGCCGCATCAATTGTCGCAGATGTGATAATCAGTTTCAGGTCTTTTCTCAGTGGAAGAATTCGTTTCATCATTCCAATAAGAAAGTCGATATTGAGTGATCGTTCATGGGCTTCGTCAATAATGATTGTGTCATATCGACTGAACAATTTATCTCCCTGCGACTCGGCGAGGAGAATGCCGTCGGTCATCAATTTTATCGCGGTTTGCTCCCCACATTTTTCGTCGAAACGAACTTGGTATCCGACAAGTTGTCCGAGCGGAGAATCGAGTTCTTGTGCAATTCGAGCGGCGATGGATCGGGCGGCAATTCGGCGCGGCTGTGTGTGTCCAATTAAAAGACGTTTTCTCGTATTTGGATTGACTGATGTATTCTGATTGGTCGGTGCTGGGAGAATTGCCGCACGTCCAAGTTCGAGACAAATTTTCGGCAACTGCGTCGATTTACCAGAGCCAGTCTCTCCGCAGACGACAAGAACTTGGTTTTCTCGAATCAGTGCGGCGATTTCTTCTCGCCTCTGCACAATTGGCAATTCGGGGTCGTATTGAAACATATTATTATTTAACTTGCCTGCAATCAAAACTGCGAAGTAACTGATTTTTTTCCTGTGTCAGAATCCGAACAGTCAAACTGGGACTGGAATAGATTCGATAATACATTCGATAATCTCTTCCAGCAGCGCACGATGGTGCGTTTGCTGATGTGTTTGGAAGGTATTTTTCGGCATCACTCGATGAGATAATACTGGAACAGCAAGTTGTTTAACATCATCGGGAACGACAAAATCGCGGTTTGCCAAAAGAGCATGTGTCTGTGCTGCCCGACTGAGTGCAATTGCCCCACGAGTGCTCACTCCGACAAGAAGTTCGTTGCTTTGACGTGTCGCATCAACAATATCCAAAACATATCGATTGATCGACTCGTCCACTCGAATGAATGACACTGAACGCTGAATTTCAATTATTTGTTCGCATGTCAAAACCGGCTGTAATTTGTCCATTGGACGAGAAACTTGGTGAGAACGCAAAACCGCTTCTTCATCTTCTCTGGCAGGATATCCAACTGAAATTCGCATTAAAAAACGATCCATTTGACTCTCTGGAATCGGATATGTTCCAACAAATTCCATTGGATTTTCCGTCGCAATTACCATGAAAGGACGCGGCAATGAATAAGTGACACCATCGACCGAAACTTGCTGCTCATTCATTGCTTCGAGCATCGCACTTTGTGTTCGAGGAGTGGTGCGATTGATTTCGTCCGCCAAAAGTATATTAGCAAAAATCGCGCCGGGAACAAAGTTAAAATCTTGTGTTTTCGGATCAAAAAGACTGCTTCCAACTATGTCTGCTGGAAGTAAATCGGGTGTGAATTGAATCCGCCGAAAAATTCCAGAAACACTTCTTGCAATTGCCTGCGCCAGAAGCGTTTTACCAACACCGGGCACATCTTCCAAAAGCAAGTGCTCAGATGCAAATAGTGCGACCAGACAACGACGAATCACATCACGTTTTCCAAAAACGGCAAGTGCAATGTTCTGTTCAAGTAATTCTATTTGTGCCGTGTATTTCATGGAAACTGTTCGTGAATGTATTTTGAAACTAAAATAGGTGAATTGTCGCGCAGAAAAAACACCAATAAAAAGCATCAAAACCACCCATTTTACGAATATAATTCAATTACTGTTTTTTGTCAATAAGTGAACAAGTTCAGTGATGTTTCGCAGAAACGGGGTGTTTTTATCGAAATCGTTCACGGTTTTTGGCGAGCCGCCGACGTTAGTCGGCGGGTTTGGTTTATCGAGCCGGTGCGTGAACACCGGAATTTATACCGCGTCGGAAACCGACGGGATTCGTTCCCAAACGCCGGAGGTGTTCCATGTTCCCAAACACCGGAAGTGTTCAATTATGGTAGAACGCAAATTTTGCATTGAAAAAATCTAAAACCATGAACTGATACAAATCGAAAAATTGTTCGCAGACTGGCAAAATTCCCAAACTTGTTGGTCCCCATTTACACTTGTCTCATTTCTGATAGATTAAATCTAATTACTGAATGTCGGTGCGTTTCTCAATTCGGAGAGGAACGCGAAAAGGGAATCCAGTGCGTCCAATCGGACAATTCTGGGACGGTCCTCGCCGCTGTAATCGGCTGTGAACACATCATTCTGTGCGCCATTGATGCAAAAAACATCGAGAAGGCCGGTGTGTTTGCCGAAAGTCAGAAGACCTATCGACATCGAACATGATCTTTCGCGTGCGACGGACACGGAAAATCAAACATTCACTGGCCCATGTTGTGCGGTCAAAAACAGTTCATAAATAAAATCCGCTTCTAATCCAATTCTTTCAAAGGATGGATGCCAAACAGGGCGGGTGGTTCACACACACCAGAAAACTCGAACAAAACTCTGGTGTGCCAAACTTGTGATTTTACTGTTTTGACCAACTGATCGGCACATCCTTTTTTCGGGCCGGAAAGGTTTCAACATCGATGTTTTTCCTATTGTGTCTCATCACATTTTCCCTCATCTTATCTTCCTGCATCACATTTTCTCGGACCATTTCTTCTCGCATCACACCTTCCCGCACCATTTCTTCCCGCGTCATATCTTCTCGCATCAAAACTTCTCACACTCGATTTGCATTTACATTGGTCGAACTTCTCGTCGTCATTGCCATCATCGGTGTTCTCATTGGACTTTTGCTTCCTGCTGTGCAGGCGGCGCGAGAAGCAGCGAGGAGAATGAATTGTGCAAGTAATTTGAGGCAGCATGGAATTGCTATTCATAATTATCACGACACACACAACTCATTTCCAGCGGGCCAAATTGCGGGAACAAAAGTAAATAGCTGCACCAATTTCGGATGGGGAGCACTAATTTTGCCATTTTTGGAACAGGGAAACCTCGGCGCATCACTCGACTTTGGCGGCTCAATTATTTCTGGAGCCGATACAAATGGCATCGGAATCTCAGGAAATGCACTGCTGGGCGGAACAATTTTGTCCGCATTCATTTGTCCGAGCAATCCTGATCGGCAAATGATTAGCAATGACGACTTTTGGACAAGCGGCTCTGCCGGATGGGGAAGTCCATATTCACGCGCACCATCACATTACAGCGGCGTTTGCAGCGAAACTTTTTTGGATAATTTTGGAAAAAATGAGGGAGGAAATGGACGTTTCGGAATTTTAATTGGAGCAAACCAAATCGTAGATTCATCCTGGAATGTCACTGGATATGACCCAGCTCCGATCATTTCTTTTGCAAGTGTGACAGATGGCACATCAAATACGATGATGGTCGCCGAAGCAGCTTCATACGAAACTATAAATCCAAAATACTATGCAAACGGACAGTGGATCAGTGGCGCGAACATTTTTCGCAAAACGACATCTCCCATCAACTACAAACCAACATGCGAACATTTTAATGTTGTCGAACCCTGGAAATGCGATAAATGTTCAGCATACTCACATGATATGCGAAGCTGGCATCCATCCGGTGCGCACGGTTTATATGCCGATGCCTCCGTTCATTTTCTCGGCCAAACCATCGACATTACAGTTCTCGGTTATCTGTGCAATCGACAAGATAACCAAGTATTTGCATCTCCATAAAAAAAGACCTTCGAGAAACATCTCGAAAGTCTTTTAGTGTTTTTTCATTATGTCTATTCACTCAATTTGTCTATTCACTCAATTTTCTACTAACAGAGTGTTTTCTAACTAACAAAGTGAAAGACCTTGAAAATTTACTTGCACGGATGGCATGGATTGCAGGCCGGTTCGCATGGATTGCAGGCGGCTGGCTCACAAGGTTCACATCCGGCGGGAGTGCAAGGATTGCAGCTGCTCATGCAGGAAGCGACTTTCGCATGGAGGTTTGCAAAGAAACCACCGAAAGGACGGAAAGGTTTATTGATTCCGCATGGATCACATGCAACTTCGCACGGATTGCAAATCGGTTCACATGGCTGGCACGCGACTGGTTCACATGGCTCGCAGGCGACGGGTTCGCATGGTTCGCACACTGGGGCACATGGATTGCATTTTTTCGCGGTCAAACGTGCGAAGAAACCACCGAAAGGACGGCAAGGTTTTTTGACTCCACATGGATCACATGCGACATCGCATGGATTGCAAATCGGTTCACACGGCTGGCATGCGACTGGTTCACATGGCTGACAGGCAACTGGTTCACACGGCTGGCAGGCGGCCGGTTCACATGGGCTACAACCTTTGTACAAAGACAGACGACCGAACAAACCTGCTTCGGCTGTGGTCGAAACTGCACAAATGACGATGGCTGCGAGAGCGGACAGAAGGACATGACGTTTCATTGCTAATTCTCCTTAAACGGTTTTGGGGAAACTGAAATTGGCGGCAAACTTGCCTCAAACCACTTGAAATAAGGAATCGGATACTTTGACGAAAAAAATCACCGAAACCCTATAAACTTCCAATTATTACTATTTTTACTATTCTTACCAATCTTACTATTTTTACTGCTCGTTTTTTTTGTTCTTTTCGGCTTTTTCACTTCTATGTAATTTATTGAGACGATCTCAACAATCCTTGTATTTTAAACTAACAATTCCTAAAACAGGAACTGTCATATTCAACTTGGATAATATGCACTCGAAATTACGGTTTGCAAATAAAAAATCGAAAAAAAAGAAAAAATGTTCTCAGTAATCTACAACAAATATATCGGACAACCAGTTGAGTGGCTTTAGATAAACCAGATAAAATAGTAAAAATACAAAGACAGTGGATATTACAGCAATTTTGTGATACTGTTTTTGACTTTGTTGTGAAAAAAAATTTTTTTCTGTAAAAAAGACAGTGGAGACATCTTGTGAATCCATGTTGAATTTTTCAATAAATGTAGTAAAATGATGCGGCGCGGAAAGTTCCGCCAATTTTTGCCATTTTCCTCTTTCTGGTGCTTCGATGATTTCATTCAATTGTTCATGTGGAAAAAAATATCAGCTCCCTGATCGGAATGCGGGACGAGAAGTTCGATGCAATCAGTGTCAAAAAAATTTGATTGTCCCAAATCAGTCGCAGTCTGATCCCGTTTGTCCAGCAAACGAATCGTTTCCAAAACGAACGGAAACAGAAGCGGAGAAATCTGTTCAAGAGTCGGGCATTCCCGTCTCTCCATCAAAGGATTCTGTTTCCGTGCCAGCTCCTATTTCGCCATCTGAATTTTCAGCGAAGCAACAAAATTTGGATTCGCCGTCAAAACAAAAAGTTGCTGAATCGCATAAAACGGAAAATGCCAAAACGGAGAATGATAAAACTGAGAACAGTAAAATTGAGCACAACAAAACGGAGAATGATAAAACCGAGAACAGTAAAATTGAGCACAACAAAACGGAGAATGACAAAACTGAGAACAGTAAAATTGAGCACGATAAAACGGATCAGGAACGAGCCGCATCAGAGGAATCGTCACAATCGAATAAACCTTCGTCTACTTCCTCTTTTGTGCGATTTTTTGCAGTAATGTGTATTGCTCTTTTAGTTGGTACTATTTTGGGGATTCGCTTGTCTCCGTTCTTTCTGCCGGAGATGCAAATTGGCAATCAGACAAATGTTTCGAGTTCTGCCGAATCCAGGAAATTGGGGCGGATTGTTGAATTAATCCAGACATCGGTGGATGCAAATCGAGAAAAGCTGAAAACAAAAATTGCTGATCGGGCATCGGAAGTGGAACAAGCTGTCTCGAATCCTGATTTTCAGGCACGCCGATCTGCCATGCAACAAATTGCAAAATCGAGAAAGGAAAATCGAGATGCGTGGTTGAAAGAGGAACAAAAAATGGAAATATCACAAATTCTTTTGAATGTCGAGAAAAAAATGGCCAGTTTGGGGACGAATGGTGATATTTCTGATGAGGAAATCGCGGCTATTCTCTCCCCCTCTGCTTCGTTTTCAACAACGAATGAAGGACGCATCGAATTGAATTTACTGCCGATTCCTTTCATTGGTGAAACAGTTGATGGTGGCCCGATTCTTGTTTCGTTCGATAAAAATCCTGTCCCGCAGACAAAAGATGTTTTGAGTGAGCTGGCTTCGACTCTCGGTTCAGAAAATAGTGCGAATAAATTGGCCCACGATATTTCGATTCGTGTCGATTCGGCCAGTTCGACTCCGCTTCGACTTCTTTGGCCCGCCGCTCCGCTGGTTGAATCGGATGCTATTGATGCCTCCACAATCAAGGAAATATCATTTTGCATTTACATTCCTGACAAAATCAATCAACTTTTCAAACCGACAAAACCTGATGGGAGCGACAAAGTGATCAGACTGGCCCAATTTGCACTGCGTTTGCATACTCCGGCTGGTTTCGTGGAATGGAAACCCGCCGACATGTCGCAATTAGCATCATTGTGCGACCAGTCTGGACGAGAGTGGATGCTTCTTTCGATTCCATTTGATGGAAACGAGCAGTGGAAACGCACCGAACATGGAATCAGCGGCGATTTGAAGTTCACTCAAATCGAAATTGATGCCAAACCGACCGGGGAGGGGATTTCTTTCTGGATTGATAATCTCAAAATCGAGAAAAAATAATTACGATATTCGACTGGTTTCGAGCCGCCTCAAAATTGATCCTAAATACCAGGTATTTCTGATGATTTTTGTTGCATATTGCACTTGATTGTGATATACTCGATTATGTTATATTAGTACGAATATCGTTCGATTTGCTGTGAAAGATTTCGGATACTCATTGAATGACAGCTGGCAACTACATTTTAATCATGAAAACACGCTCTTTTATTCTACTGGCCATCCTTCCCATGTTACTGACGATGTCGTGTAATAAAGCTCCTGATGGAATGCCAAAAATTTATCCCTGCTCCGTCTCGGTTGTGAATGATTCTGGCCCAGTCGAAGGGGCCATAATTATGTTATTCCCCGAAACAGAAATTGGAGACATTGTATCAACAGGAACAACGGACAAAAATGGTATTGCAAAAATTGCCACGATGTACCAACTTTATACTCAAAATGGTGCTCCTGAAGGCGATTACAAAATCACCATTCAAAAAGAACCGTTCTTGGCTCATACTAAAACTCCTGAAGAATTAGTCAGAATGGATCGCACTGAACTTGAATCGTATACCAAAGAATATCGCGCCAAATTTAATGTATTGCCGAAGATCGTCCCTGAAAAATTAACAAAGCATAATTCGACTCCACTAAAACTGAGTATTACACCTGTTGGTGGACGTTTGGATGTTGATTTATCTCAATATAAAAAATAGAAAGAGATTTTCAATGAGAACATTTGACGAATCACTTGCGCTCCTCGCCGAGGAGAACCGAAAGTTTTCCGCAGAACTGCGTGAATTCAAAGAGGAAATGTATCAAATTCAGAAAAAAAATTCGGAGGAGAATCGGATTGGTTTCGCGGAACTGCGACAAAGTCAGCGGCGAAATGAAAACCTGTTCAACACACAGTGGGGACGACTCGTCGAAGCTCTCGTGAATAATCAGGTAATTCCACTGCTGCAAAGTCGAAATATTCTCGTTCAAAGGACCGCCCAGGGATCGAAAGGAATGACTCCCGACAAGCGAAATTATGAATTTGATATTATTGCAATCAATGGAGACACCATCGTCGTCATTGAAGTGAAAA
>JBOFGF010000172.1:0-7859 GCA_051649005.1 Thermoguttaceae bacterium
CATGTACTCATCATCCGGTCGAAGAAGATATTGGCACTGTCAAAATTCCGAATTTACTCCGCAAATATGTCGGCGGCGATTTGGTTATCGACCATGTTCAGGGACACGATTTTCCGCATGAAACACTGAGACAAACCGGAAGCAAATATGATCTGGTGATTCACTGCGGCGGATGTATTTGGAATCGGCGAGAAATGCTTTCCCGCATTCTGATCTGTGCGGAAAATGGCGTTCCAATAACAAATTATGGACTCTCACTCGCTTTTCTGAATGGAATTTTAGATCGTGCAATTGAGCCGCTCAAACTTGAAAAAGAACAACCAGTTTCCGCCAATTGATGCGTATTTTTAGCGTCTTTCATGGTGATACTGCGAAGTACCACAAAACGACATTTTGTCTCATTTTACATTTTATAGTATAAATGCGTTTTTCACTGCACTGCTCGATTCCCGGCCCGACTTGCCAAAATGCTGATAATTACCAGTTGAATCGCATGATACAACATGATCGGAAGCAAAATCATTCCCAATTGCTTTGATGCAATCCCTGCAAAAAGAATACCCGACATCGCTGTTCCGTGCATCAATGATTTTTTTGATCCGCAAAAAAGGGCCGCAATTGTGTCTTCTCGTGTGAAACGCAAAATTCGACACCAACATCGAATCAATAGAAACACAGTGCTAAAAAGTGTCGCCATTCCAACTGCCAAAACAAGAAGCGACATCACAGAAATTCCCTCAAAAGCGTTTGATGCAAATGAATCGCTGAATGAATTGTACACAATCAATAGAACGACCGACTGATCGAAATAACGAATGATTGGGCGTTTTTTGAGCACCAAGTTTCCGAGTCGGCTATTCAAAAGCATTCCTAAACCGACTGGCAGAACGACCATGACAACCAAACTCTGAATCGCCGCCCGCAAATCAACGTGCATTTCTGCGCTGGACAAAATCACGCACATCCAAAGTGGTGTCAAAAAAACGCCTAAAAGTGACGAAATACTTGCATCGAAAATCGCCGCCGGAAAATTGCCGCGTGCAATTGACACCATCACAATTGATGATGAAACGGTCGATGGCAACACACTCACATAAAAAATACCAATCCAAAATGACTCAGTTTCCGGCGTTTTGAATAAGAAATACGGGAGCAAAACCAGCATCGGAAACAGACCGAAAGTTGCTCCATGAATTGTAAAATGGAGCGGCCAATTGGCCAATCCTTCTCGTAATTGACGCAGACTCATTCCGATTCCATACATGAAAAAAATCCCCAGAACTCCGAAGTATGAAATGTGATGAAGCGAATTTGTCGATGCACTCACCCACTCAATTGGTGTCCAATAAGCGAAAAGAATCACGAGTCCCAAAAGAGGCAAAAAACTATCAGGAAGGTATTGTATCCAATTACAAAGTTTGGTTTTCATTTTGTGAAATCGTTCGCGGGTTTATTGGGCGAGCCGCCGGCGTAAGTCGGCGGTTTTATTGCTGTATTTACGGGAATTTATTGAAAAAAACACAATTCCCGTGACCGATTAACATTTTGTTTTGTTATACATTGGTGTTTCATTTGCTTTCACAGAAAGTGGTTGTTTTACGAAAACAAGCCAATTTTCGCAAATTTGCATGGCAAAAGATGATGTTTTGTCGCGATTGACACAGGCATTATACACCGTTTTACAGATTGGCATCTCCCCCTCATCAAAAAGCAAAGTTTCATGTTCGGGAGACCCCAAAATTTGAAGAAACCGGATTTCTGGCTCCATATCTTGTAATCTACATCACATTCAAGTAGAATGAATTAGTCTTTCGATTGTTTTTCGTGGCTGGTCAGCAGTGTCTCATCAACACGAAAATAACATGCCATCGACACTGGGCGGTTCGCGCTGAAAGTGAAGATGCCATTCGTAGATAATGAATGACTCGTTTTTTATGTGGAGTGTTTTATCATGATTCATCTTGTTCGTCATTTTTTTCTTCTGTCCTCTTTTCTTCTGTTCTCATTTCTAGTTGCCGTCCTCGGTTTGCCACTTTTTGCACAAGAAAATTCTCCCGATGCAGAGCAAGTGCCGCCGACTTACGATGTTCGTACTTGGACCGACCAGAAAGATCAAAAGATGAAAGCTCGATTTATTCGCGTCGAAAAGGGAGATGTAATTTTGCAAAATGAAGATGGCACGAAGACGCTGAAAATTGCGCTCGATAAATTTGGAAGCGCGGATCGTACTTATATTCGTAAAATGCTCCAATTGGAAACCGATAAATTGAAATCCGACAAAATAGAAAAAGAAAATGATTTATCTGCAAGTGGAGTGCTAATTTCATTGTATGAAAAGGAGTCAGTGTCGATTCCGTCCGGTTTTTCAAAAATGTATCGCAGTCCTTTCACCGCAGCACGCAGTGTCGCTTATGGACCATTCGGAAAAACGATTTTGGTTTGGCGACACAACAACGAAGCCGTTTTGTGGGATAATCAGACAGGCCGGAATTTGAAGTCGTTTCAAGGAAACACCAGTGGAGCTGAGGTCGTCGCTTTTAGTGGAGATGGTCGCCTGAATCTCTCAGGAGGTGATGGCAACAATGCCCTCTTGAAAGATACATTGACGGGAGAAACAATTCACACACTCGTCGGACACTCAGGAATCGTCGGGCCAGTTGCTATTGGGAAAGATGGCAAAGTGGCGGTTTCTGGTGGTTCTGACCGAGTGGCAATTCTCTGGGATGTCGAAACTGGAAAAATCCTTCATCGACTAGAAGGACATTCCGGTCGTATTTTGTCGGTCGCCTTTCATCCAGAAGGAAGACATGTTCTGACAGGAGATTCAGATGGCACGACGATCATGTGGGATATTCGATCAGGAAAAGCCGGTCGAAAATTTGAAAACCTCGGAGGCCCTGTCAATTCCGTCTCTTTTAATCAGGACGGCGCAGTTGCCATGCTAATTGCTCCCAGCACGGCGGTGCTCTGGGGAACATATATTCCGCCTGTTTCACAAACAAACAGTGGCGGAAGTGATTCAGGACGGACGAACAATCCAGTTTTGGGGGACAAAAATAGCATTTCTCTCGTCGCTCCGAATGATGCCCAAATTCGAGATGGTCTCTTTGAATCGGTCGCTTTTTCCAAAAACAACGAATACTTTCTTCTTGTTTCAAAAATGGGAAATGTTTTTTTTGGAAATCTCAAAATGCAGGAATGGATACGAAAAATCGAACGCCTCGAAAGTGGAGTGAATCGTGCCGCCTTCAATGATGATGCGTCCGAATTTTTGACTATTTCGTTCAATGACAATGCAATAATATGGGATAATCAAACCGGCGAACAAATTGAAACAATGCCAGGATTTAATTATTGCGTTTCACCCGTTCGCATGACACGAGATGCTGGATGCCTGATTACTTCTGGAAGCTGGGCCGACCCGACTATCGCCATTTGGGACACAAAAAGTGGGCAACTCCTCAAAAGATTGGATGGCCATCAAACGGCTGTCCGACGCATCGAAATCACACCCAATGGAAAGAGACTCCTCTCTGTTTCGTTTGAATTATTTGACCACACGAAACACGGCAACAGAAATGCAGGAGGAAATTCACCACAAAATCCAGCCCGACATGTCATCCTCTGGGATATTTCGACCGGAAAACCACTTGTCAATGTTCCTGATGCACTCGGATGGGCACTCGATCCAAAAGGAACGCAGCTCATCACGGGAACAAGAAAAACGCTCACCGAAAAAGAGGCCAATGTCATCACTTTTTGGGACGTTTTGACCGGAAAAAAACTAAATGAAATCGAGATGAAAAATGACAATATGGGCCATGATTTTTTGTTTTATCCAGATGGTGTTCGAGTACTCGCAAAACAAGGAAACAGCGCATTTAATTGGGTCGCTCGCAGTGGAAAAGATGCAGGCAAATTTCGTAACTTGGAATATGATATTTGGACCGCTCAGTTTTCAAAAGATGGCAAAAAACTTTTGACTGGAATGGACGACGGCCGCGCAATTTTGTGGGACTTGCAAAAAGAGAGTGATCCAAAATCGTCCATCGAATTCGGTGGACACGGAGGTCCAATTTTATCGGTCGCCATGAGTGCTGATGGCAATTATGTTTTAACCGGTTCAACCGACAAAACTGCGATTCTCTGGGACGCAAAAACAGGGAAAAAAATCAAATCACTCACCGCAGGAGAAGGTTCCATCATCGGTGTCGATTTCACCGAAGACGGAACTCGTGCGATGGTCGCTTCTGAAGACGGAACTGTTACTTTTCATGCACTTTGAAACGATTTTTTGTATCGACCACATTCGGGGGCGAATAAAAACAACCGATGAATCGAAAAACTATGCACAAAATCCTGTGAACGCACACAATTTCACTTAACTTTATTTCACTTCACTTTATTTTGCTCCATTTCACTTCACTTTATTTTATTTCAATAGGAGTTATTATGAAAAAATTTACATGGCTGATGATGTTTCTGTTTTTAATCTCCGCATCTTTGACACTTTTTGCTTCCGCCCCAATCACAAAGGCCTCGAAAATTATTGAACTCGGCGACGAGATGCTGCATCCAGACGGAATGACGGTCAATCCTAAAACCGGCGACATTATTCTCGCCGTTCCTGTAATCGGCGACAAAGGAAATGCCTGGCTCTTGAAAATTGATGCCAATGACAATGTGTCAAACTATTTCGAACTCCCTGCTCATCCTGAAACAGGACGTGTCACTCCACTCGGAATTTGTTTCGGACCAGACGGACATCTTTATATTGCAGATGCCCAAACTCTCGGAGGCAATTCTAATCACAAAGGTCGAATCCTTCGTGTTGTACATCAAAACGGAAAGCCCGTTCGCAGTGAAGTACTCATTACTGGAATCGTTCAGCCAAATGGCATCGACATCCACAAAAATAAATTATACATTGCCGAAACTCAAATCGATCCTGCAATTGTCGGACCACCGATGGTCAGTGGCATTTTTTGTTACGATCTTTCGGAACTGGGACGAAACACAATTCTTCGTGCTGCTCCTTATGGAAAAGACCCGCACTTCATTTTCAAATTTGATACATCTGACAAAAAGCACGACGGAAAATGGATGGTCGGAGCAAATGGAATCGGCCTCTCCCAGTCAGGAAAAATTTACGTCGCCAATTTCGGAGATCAAAAAATCATTGAAGTTGTTCTCGACAAAAGTGGAAAGAAAGCCGTCTCCCACCGCGATTGTAACGAAAATGGCCCAATGGAAAGCGTTGATGGTCTGAAAGTCTGTCCAAAAGGATATGTGTTCTTCGCCGATTATGTTGGAAACGCAGTTTGTGTAATGAATCCGAAGAACGGCAAAACAATCGTTTTGGCGAAAAATGACGTGAATCCGAACGAAGAGGCAAAGAAAAACGGAGCACTGGATCGTTGTTCGGAAGTTTGTATTCGCGGCGGCAAACTTTATGTTTCAAATATCGACCTCGACGATTGCAGCAAACCACACTGCATCTCCGTCATTGATCTCAGTGGAATCGACTTTGATGAACTACTGAAGTGAAAATGCCATTTATGAAAATGTCATTTTGGTATAACTTCCATCTTTTTTTAAGAATGGGTGTTCGCGGGCAGGGTGGTTTGTACTTGTGCAGTCGGAGTCATTTTTGTGCTTTTAGCTTCAATTTTGCGATTCCATATTGGTTTACTGATTGGTTTACTGATTGGTTTACTGTTTTCGTTTCATAGTCTCACACCCTATTTTCACACCCTTATTTCACACTAAATTCAAAGAGAAAATCCATGAAAGCTCCCTGTTTTGCTATTGTAACAATTACATTGTTCTGCTGCTGTTTGCTGCTCGGAGAATCCGACTCACTTGCACAGGGGGGCATGTCATTTAACAAAAATGATCAAGTGCCGATGAACACAACTGAATCGGTCAGACGTGCTATTGTGGATATGATCAAAACTTTTGGTGAGAAATATCCGAAAGGACCAGAATATCTTAAACAACTCGATGTGTTTGAAAAAAAGTTCAACGAAAAGAAAAACGATTCCAAATATCAAGCAGAAGTCAGAGCGGAGTTCGACAAGTTTCGACGTGAATCACTACTTGCCAATCCACTGCTCGACTTCGATAAAATTCTCGTTGTTCGTCGAAAAGGTGGACTGTGCGCCCCGTCTCTGAACTCTTATTCGATCAATGAAATCAGCCGCCGCGAAGGCTGGGACAACGACATTGGTGTACTTTCTGATCTCCGAAACGAAAAGCCAAAATATGAAAAATTTTTCTCTCCGCTCGGAGGCGGACCTATTCGAAAGCTCGTGCTTCACTGGGATGGAAAACGTGTCCTGTTTTCTTGCGTCGATAACGAAACCAAACGATGGGGAGTCTACGAAATTGACATCAGTGGAAATGACCTAAAACTTCTGACACCTGTCAATATGCCGGATGTCGATTTTTTTGATGCCTGCTTTCTGCCAAATGGTGAAATTATAACAGCATCGACGGCAGGAATTCAAGGACTTCCCTGCGAAAATGGTCGCCTTCCAATGGCAAATTTATATCGGGTTAATCCTGAAACAAAAACTATTCGGCAACTGACATTCGAACAAGACAGCGACTGGGACCCAACAATGCTCCCAGATGGAAGAGTCATGTATCTCCGCTGGGAATACGTCGATATTATGCACTACTTTAGTAGAATTCTTTTCACGATGAATCCTGATGGCACGAAACAGTTCGAATTATATGGAAGTGGCTCGTTTTTTCCCACAGCTTTCAGACACGCACGACCATTTCCAGACGGGTCCAGCGAAATCATCGGAATCGTTGGAGGACATCACAGCCGCCCAGAAACAGGCCGTCTTTGTATTATTGCCCCGAATGTCGGACGAAAATATCCATTTCGTTTCCGTCCAACTTCAAAAGAATGGGGAAAACAAGGAGAATACATCGACATTCTGCCAGATGTGCTTCCCGCTTCAAAAACCGGATTCATTCAAGAAATCCCCGGATTTGGAAAGGATGTTGTCGGAAATGTTGTCGATGGACAAGGAGACAAACTGAAATATAATTTCATCTTTCCATATCCACTTGGCCAAAATTATATTCTCGTCAATTGTCAAGTTAATGGTGTCGGCGATGGAAACACTTATGGTTTATATCTCGTTGACCGATTCGATAACATGACACTTATTGCACAAAATAATGGAGAAGGATATTTCGAGCCGATTCCGCTTATGGAAACACAAGTGCCGCAGATAATTCCTGATCTTGTCGATACTGAACAAAAAACGGCAAATGTATTCATCACGGATGTTTATTATGGCAATGGACTCAAAGATGTTCCACGAGGGACAATTAAAAATTTGCGTCTTTATTCTTATCATTATGCTTATTGGCAGCGCGGTGGACACGAGTCGGTCGGCATCCAGAGCAGTTGGGATGTGAAACGACTTCTGGGCACAATTCCCGTCGAAGATGATGGCTCTGCAATGTTTGAAATTCCTGCCAATACACCAATCGCCATACAACCACTTGATGAAGATGGCCGCGCTGTTCAATTGATGCGATCTTGGTTCGTTGGAATGCCCGGCGAAACCGTTTCATGCAGCGGATGCCATGAATCACAATTGGAAGTTACTCCGAGTTTGGCAACAAAGGCGGCGCGGAGAGGTGTTTCACAAATCACGCCTTTCCTCGGAAATGCCAGACCGATTGCTTTTGAAACAGAAGTTTATGAACCGGTTGTCAGAAAGTATTGCATCGACTGTCATAATGGCACAAAAGAGGGACGACCCGTTTTTACCGATGCCCGAACTGCATATAATACAATCAATGCGTTCGTTCATCGAGGAGGGCCTGAAACC
>JBOFGF010000173.1:0-13199 GCA_051649005.1 Thermoguttaceae bacterium
GTCGCCTGAAAACCTTGAAAAGTGGGCGATTGAACGGTCGAATAGAGTGATGTCGTCGAATTATTCATTCCAGTACTCACAGACCCACCACTTCCGCCTGTACTTCCGCTCGTATTTCCAACAGTACTTCCGCCTGTACTGGGGATATTTCCATTCCCTTGCTGCGCATGAATGTTTTCTGAAATTAGTGTCATGCCACAAATTACGACCATCCCCATTAGTATAAATCGTATTTTCTTCCGAAAACTGGTGTAGAAACGAGTCATTCTGGCGACCTCCTCCAAGATGAAAAGTTTAACCGGCTTTCATAGAAAGCGGTTGTTTCGCAAAAGCAAGCAAGTTTTTACAAACTTGGCACGGCAAACGGAGATACTTAGATACTTATCTCCGTTTGTAGTATTTATCAATAAAATAAATTTGAGCCAAACCATCTGAAAAACCACACAAAACGAATAATAGCATAATTGTTGAATCATGTCGAGTGGAGAAAAAGCAACATTTTGTGAAGTGGGACAGTATAAGTGAATGTCGGCTGAAAAAAATGTCGATTCATATTTATATCACGATTTGAAATAGCACGATTTGAACAATTTGTCGGAGAGAGTCATGAGCAAGATCACTTTTCATATCAGAATCGATTATTAGAAGCGGTCGTTTTTTCGCCTGTTTTTTGCTAATCAATTTGTTTGCCGTCCCACTCGACTCACTGGATTAAAGAATGTATAATCAAAAGATATGGTTCTGTGCAGATTTGGAATAATATCAAACAAAATAAAAAAATTCCAATTTCTACCAGTATCGAAATTTTCACCAATATCTGAATTTTCACCAGTATCTGAATTATTCGCATTATCACTATCGACAAGAAAATAAGGAAAAATCTTATGAAACAATCATTTTTACTTTTTTGTGCGATAATTGGTGTCTCATTTGGGTGTTTTTTTCACGTTCATCCCGTTTTAGCACAGTTGCCGCCCGCTCTGAGTCCGTGGCTTCAATTGAACAATTTCAATCCGGGTGGTTTGCTTGACAACTACCACACGTTTGTGCAGCCGCTCCAACAATCGCAGAGTAATTTTCAGCAGCAAAATCAACAGCTGCAACAACTCGAATACCAAGCAAGACAGTCGCAGGCACCGTCATCGCAATTGTTGCAGGGAGGGGCCGGTTTTGGCGGTGTTGGCAGTGAGACTCTGCTAAATGCGCCGCGGAAATCACAAAGTATCGGCGGTGCGAAAGGTGCGGGATTCAATCAGTATCTCCATTATTATCAGGGACTCCCACAGGGCGGAGTTCCAAAATATGGTTTTTCAGGCAGGAGAAGATAGTCGATTAGTCAATATGTGCTGAATTCGTATTCGTTCATGGAGTTTCGGTCAGTGAATGAATACGGTTCTTCGCCTCATAATTGCATATTAACTCATTTTTCGTAAACTTTTCTCGTTTTTAGAATGAGTACGATAAATATGCAAGTCAGCGCATCATTAGTTTTCGCATCATTGTCAGTGCATCATTATCGTCTCAGATCGGAGTGTTCGTGATCAATTGCCGGAAAAATAATTTTGTTCCTATTGCTCCGCCATGTTCATGGTGGTACAATGCGAAATGTTTATTTGGATTGCATGATTAATAAATCGTTTTGAGGTCGCCGCGATTTGCTTCAAAATCCGAATTGACATTATTCAACTCCGTTTTTCCCCCAGAAAAGTGGGGCCGCTTTGATCTTTTTCTATTCTCTCAAATCAAATCACTGAACACCTCACTAACAATCAAAGGAATCATTGATGATGCAAACGAAATTATCTCGTCGTAATTTTTTGAAGACGACAACAGTCGCAGGAACTGGATATTTCTTGCTCTCCGGTGCCACTCCAAAGTTGAGTGCTTCGCCGAATGAACGACTGGCTTTTGCCGGAATTGGAATCGGTGGAAAAGGAGGGGGCGATATTGCCAATGCAGCCAGATTTGCTGATGTCGTCGCCATTTGTGATGTCGATAAAAATCGATTAGAACAAGCTCAAAAAAAATATCCGAAAGCGACCGCATATATCGATTTTCGTGAACTACTCGAAAAAGAAGAGAAGAATATTGATGCGGCGACAATCAGCACCGCCGATCATACACACGCCCCCGCCGGATTGATGGCAATGCGAATGAAAAAGCATGTGTATGTCCAAAAACCCCTCTCTCGAACTATTTATGAAGCTCGATTGATGGGAAAAGTCGCCAAAGAAACCGGTGTCTGCACTCAAATGGGAAATCAGGGGAGTGCATCAGACGGTCTCCGAAAAGATGCCGCCGCCATGAAAGCGGGTGTTTATGGAGACATTAAAGAAATTCACGTCTGGACGAACCGTCCGATTTGGCCACAGGGACCAGAGGTTGTTCGTTCGCTCAAAGGATTTGAGGAGCAAGTTCGTCGTGAAAATCCGGCAGAAGCTGATGCTAAAATCAATGAAAAGAAGGCGCAAATCGAAAAAGACCTGAACAATGTTAATTGGGAACTCTGGTGTGGTCCTGTCAAACCACGCGAATTTTATCCCGGAATTTATCATCCATTTGCTTGGCGCGGTTGGTGGGATTTCGGGACAGGTGCTCTTGGAGACATCGCTTGTCATTCACTCAACAAATTCATGGCGGCTCTTGATTTGAGTGCGCCGAAAAGTGTTGTGGCGATGACCAGTGGACACGATTTCGATATTTTTCCGAAAAGCTCTCGAATTGAGTTCGAATATCCAGATACGGAAACGCGAAAAGGCTTCAAATTCGTTTGGTATGACGGAGGCTGGACACCCGACCGCGAATTTTTGGCCGAGCATGGATTTTCATATCCAGATAAAATGCCAGAAGGGGGCGAAATCATCATCGGTTCAGAAGGAATGCGCGGCGGCGGAAAAGATGTACGAAAACAGGGAGTTTCAGTTCCTGAAACACGAATGGCCCCACTTTTTCCAGATGCAGATGGCAAAACCGCTGAAAAGCAAGACGACGATCCACGCAATATGTTCGAGCTGATTGCCGCGATCAAGGAAAACGATCCAAGTCTCTGTTTCTCGAATTTTCCGAATCAGGCAGGGCCGCTCACTGAAGCAATGTTGCTGGGAAATCTCGCCGTTTGGACCGCCTCCAGAGCAAATGAATGGGGCGAAAAAGTTTACTGGGACGCTTTCAATATGAAAATTACGAACATCTCGGAGTTGAAAACGCCTGGTGTCGCCGAATTGATTAAACCTGTTTATCGAGAAGGATATATTCTCGATTAGGTTTTCAATTGGACACATCTTATTAACCGATTGCTAAAAAGGGAGCGCGAAAAACCCGTAAATTACGGAGCCTGTGTTTTTGGAAAATGAATTATTAGAGGTGCCCAATAAAACAGGAAAAATAGATTTTTCTGTGATGAAACTAAATCAGGGGACTCATGTCCCCTCTCCATTATTTTTTTGTTATTATCAAGTTACAATATGTCTGCGGAATCTATTTTATCGAAATTAGTTGAATCACGACAACGTGTCATGGATCAGCTCTCGCACGTCATTGTCGGACAAACGGAAGTGATTGACGAGCTTCTCATTTCCCTCTTTTCAGGAGGGCATTGTTTGTTAGAAGGCGTTCCAGGTCTGGCAAAAACTTTGATCATCAGCACACTGGCACAGACATTGGACCTTCGATTCAGTCGAATTCAGTTTACTCCTGATTTGATGCCCGCCGACATCACAGGAATCGACATTATTGAAGAAAATCGAAACACTGGAAGTCGAGATTATCGTTTTTTGGAGGGGCCTCTTTTTGCAAACATGATTTTGGCAGACGAAATCAATCGGACTCCGCCGAAAACCCAGTCGGCTCTTTTGGAAGCAATGCAAGAAAATCGTGTCACAGTGGGACGAAATAGGCACGTTTTGCCGAAACCTTTTTTCGTTTTAGCAACACAAAATCCGATAGAACAAGAAGGAACATATCCACTCCCAGAAGCGCAGCAAGATCGCTTCATGTTCAAAGTTTTTGTGAAATATCCGAGTTTCGATGAAGAAATGAAGATCGTTCTAAAAACAACCACTCTCGAAGTGCCCCATGTGGAACCAGTTTTGCAGGCGAACGAAATGATCGAGTTGCAAAAAATTGTGCGGCAAGTTCCTGCGAGTGATCATGTAATAAGATATGCCCTCTCACTGGTAAGACAAACTCGGGTCGACCAAAAAGATGGGATTCCTGATTTTGTGCGTGAAACAATTTCATGGGGAGCAGGTCCACGAGCTGTCCAATTTTTGATTCTTGGAGGAAAAGCTCGCGCTTTATTGCACGGATATTCTCATGTCAGATGCGAAGACATTCAGGCACTCGTAAAACCTGTTTTGCGACATCGAATCGTTCCCAGTTTTATGGCAGAAAGTGATAATTTTTCGACCGATCAAATCATCGAAAAACTCCTCCAATCAACTCCAACAAGCGAATCAGAACTTACAAACGACCCACGATTTCAAAAACTGTTTGCATCGTGATTGTACTGCGCTCCGCCGTTTATGAGCCTGCTTTCGTAGAAAGCGGTTGTTTCACAAAACTCGTGAATGAATACCATTTTCCAATTTTCCAATTTTCCAATTTTCCAATTTTCCAATTTTCCAATTTTCCAATTTTCCAATTTTCCATTTTCCATTTTCCATTTTTAATTTTTAATCACAAGTGTTTCACACAAAAGTTAGCTCATCATGAGTACTGGTTATAAGTATTTGGAGCCACAGGCTCTCGCTCGGATAAAAAACCTGCAAATGGTCGCACGCGGTGTCGTGGAAGGTTCGATCACTGGTTTGCACGCCAGTCCGAACAAAGGATTTAGTATCGAATTTGCGGAGCATCGTGAATATGTTACTGGCGATGATCCGAGACACCTCGATTTCAAAATGTTGGCAAAGACAGAACGTCTTTATATCAAGCAATACGAAGAAGAGACGAATATGCGTGTGCAGATCGTTCTCGATACAAGTGCATCAATGGGATATAAACATTCGACGGGAATTTCCAAGTACGATTATGGATGTTATCTCACAGCGATATTATCATATTTGATGACGAAGCAGCAGGACTCGGTCGGTCTTACAACATTTGACACAGATATTCGTCTTGATATGCCGGCGCGAAGTTCACCACGTCATTTCCATGAAATGATGGAGCGTCTTGAAGCGACAAAACCTGGTCAGGAGACGGGAATTGCTGCGACACTTCATTTATTGGCGAATCGTTTCAAAAAGCGATGCCTGATTGTTTTGATCAGTGATTTATATGACGATCCTGATGAAATCATGCGAGCACTTCATCATTTCACCCATCGACGACATGAAGTGATCGTCTTCAATATATTTGACAAAGCGGAACTCGAATTTCCATTTGAAGATACAATTGCCTTTCATGACATGGAAACGAAGGAGCGGATTCTAATTGAACCGGAATCGATTCGGAATGCGTACATCGACGAAGTGCGGAAATTCACCGATTTTTATCGACGTTCTTGCCGCGAATCTGGAATTGATTATGTTTTGACAGACACAACAGTTCCGTATGATGCCATGTTGACACAATATATTGCCAAACGATTTACGGTGTAATTTTTGGGCACATCAAATAATACATTTTCCAGAAACGCAGACTCCGTAATTTACAGGGTTTGTGTGTTCCAAATTTGGTAATCGGTGAAAAATAGATGTGCCATTTCGTATATGCGGCGATCCTTTTTATACAGTGAACGGCAAAAAATAAAAAAGAACGACAAAAAAACGAAGAACCAAAAAAATGAAGAACCGCCGGCACAGCCAGTTTTCCAGCGCAGTCGGCGGGTGGTTTTGCAAAACGTCAATTGATGATGGTGCATGATTTTATACGATCAGACGTTCTAATTCGTCGAGCAAGTCGGAAAATCGTTTCATGGCCGCATCAATTGGGGCGGGCGATTCCATGTCTACTCCGGCAGTGCGGAGAAGTTCGATTGGAGATGCCGAGCAGCCGCCTCTGAGAAATGTCAAATAATCATTTCGTTCGGTTTCGCCTCCAGAGATGACTCGCTCCGACAAAGCCAGTGCGGCGGACATTCCAGTCGCATATTGGAAAACATAAAAGGCACGATAAAAATGAGGGACTCGCAGACTTTCCGTCGCCAAATTATCGTCCACTAAAAATCGAGGGCCGAAATAATCATCGAGCAATTTTCGATAAGTGTTTTGTATCGATTTTGCTGTGAGAGATTCGCCCGATTCGACCATTTCATGTGTTTGTTGTTCAAACTCGGCGAACATCGTTTGGCGGAAAATGGTTTGTCGAATGGCATCTAATTGTCGATTGATGAGCCACGCCCGCATCCGATCATCTTCGGCTTTGTTCAGTAAGTGCCGTGCAAGTAAATCTTCATTGAATGTGCTGGCAACTTCTGCCAAAAATGTTACATAATCGTAATAAGTATACGACTGTGTTTTTGCTGAATAATACGAGTGCATCGAATGTCCTGCTTCGTGTGCAAGTGTGAAAAGCGAATCGATCACATTCGTTTTGTAATTCATCAAAATATACGGATTTCCTAAAAAGGTTCCATAACTGAATGCGCCACTTCGTTTTCCTTTATTTTCATATCGATCCGACCAGCGAGCTGTTGTGAGTCCATTAGTCATAACAGAAACATACTCATCTCCGAGTGGTTTCATGGCATCGGCAATTGTTTTGACCCCAGTTTCCCACGAATAATCGGTCTGAATGTCGCTCAAAATCGGAATATAAATGTCGTACATGTGGATCGAATCAATTCCCATTTTGCGACGACGCAATTCATAATATCGATGCAAACTTGGAAGCGCGGCTCTGATTGATCCAACTAAATTGTTGTACGTTTTTTTCGGAATTTCTGAACGAAAAAGAGCAGCATCGAGCGCACTCGGATAGTTTCGGATTTTGGCATGAATGACATCCTGAGAAATAGAACTGCTAAGAAGAGAAGCAAGTGTATTTTCGTGTGATTGATATCCTGCATAAAATTGATGAAACGCTTTTTTGCGTATTTCACGATTTGGCGAATTCATCAGTACAACAAAAGAGCCGGTCGAAAGTTCGACGTTTTGTCCCGATTCGTCTTGTATTGTTCCGAATTTCAAATCGGCATTATTGAGCAGTCCAAATGCTTTGGAGGCCGTCTGAGATGTTTCGGAAAGCATCGCCAAAAGACGTTCTTCCTCTTTGGAAAGCGTATGTGCTCTCTCACGTCCCAGTCGCTCTAATTTGAGTCGATATAATTCGAGTCGTGGATCGACCAAAAGAGCGTTCCAGTGATTTTCGGGCAGTGCGATCAGTTCTGGATCAATAAAACTCGTTGCTTCTCGAAATTGACTCCAAAATGTATCAGAAATTCCTTTCATTTCTTGCGTGGTTGAATCGGCGACGTTCTCTGAAAAACGCAAAGACGCATAAACGATGATTCTCTCTGTTTGCATACTAATTTCGTCATGATAACGAAAGCAGGCCAGCACGAGAGCCGGATCGACCAGTTTTCCTTCAAATGGTTTGAATCCGATCAACTTCGGGCGAAGTTCTTCGAGCATACTTTTCCAGTCGGCATCATTTTGAAAGAGCGAATCAAGATTCCATGTGTCAGCGACTGGAATCTCTTGTCGAGTTGGAATAGTTTTGGCGGACATGATATTTTCAGGCGAATATTTTTCAGACGAAAACTTTTCAGGTGAGAATTTTTCTGATGGTGATTCAGATGCGGCGGCAATACCACCATGATTTTCATTGGCGGTTCTGTTCACAATTGAAGCGGCGGCAAGTAATCCGGTCGTTTTGATAAAAGAGCGACGTGTTGATTTCATTAGTTATTCCTTTTTTGTGGAGTTTTGAGAAGTGCTCACTTTGGGGAAGTCTGCTGTTCGGTTATCTCACGGATAACTATGTTTCTAAACGAAACGTCGCCATTGTGATCTTGTAACAAAATATAGCCGCGTGAATTCTCTCCATATTTATCTGCCAGAGCAAACTTACTTTTCCCAATTCGTTCGTTCCATTCTGGTGTTCCCACTTCGATTTCCATCACTTTCTCGCCATTTAGCCAATGTTCAAGTTTGTTCCCCAAAACCACTATTTGTCCTTGATTCCATTCGTCTGCTCCATTCAATGTTTTTTTCTCATTCGGCTCTTTAATGTAATACAAAGCACTAGTCGAGTACAAAGATGTTTTGCCATTTGAATTATTTGCATCGTCCAGTATTTGATATTCACATCCGAGCCAGCCGAATCGGATTTGACTCGGCATTTCTGGAGTAGGTTCTTTCTGGGGATCGGAATCACTCTTTTTGAAATTTTTCAATCTGTATTTTATACCACTATTGGCACCTTTTGAAATACGCCATTCGAAATCGAGAATAAAATTTTCATACTCTTTTTCAGTCACAATATCGCCTCCATTTTTCGCCTTTCCTTTGGTCAATACGCCGTCACTAATAGTCCAGTGCGGTTTTACTGCCCCGCCGCCGGTCGATGTCCATCCTTCAAGCGAATCCTGTTTGAGCAAAACGACGGGCGGAGAAACCTTCCACTGCGCACCGAGATTGTCCAACTGAACTTGTGCAAATGTCAATTGGAAAGTCAAAACTTGAACAACTGCGGCAAACAGTATTGTGATTAAAACAGGACGATTCATTGGCTCGGAATTGTAAGAGAGAATATCATAAATATAAAGTACACCGTAAACAGAACACCGCGAATAAAGTCACGTTTTCAAAGTCCTGAAACCCGGAGGGTTTCAATTATGGTAGACATCGCAACAAAAACGACCACCTATGCCGACGGCGTTCGGGGCGAAAATTCCGGTGCTCACACACCGGCTCGAAAGGCGGTGTTGAGTATAACACCCATGAATTGACAATGTGTGTTATCGTTTCGCTAATTTCTTGAACGCATCAATTCCACGAAGAATCGTCTCTTCTGTGGCCGAATAGGAGATGCGAAAATGCGTGTCCCGACGACTGAAAACATTGCCTGGAATGATGAGCATCGAAAATTCGTGAATCGCTCGATCTACAAATTCAGATGCCGTTCCCCAGGGAGCTTTTGGAAAAAGGTAAAACGCCCCTTCTGGTGCAATCAATTCATAGTCATCTTTTAGTGCGTCATAAACCATTTGACCGCGTTTTCGATAACTTTCAATTTGTTCGGTCATATCAACATCAATTGATGCGACCGCGCCGATCTGACCGACGTGCGGCGAGCAAACAAACGTGTATTGCTGAAATTTAAGCATTTCTTCGATCAATACTTTCGGACCGTGTGCAAATCCGACTCTCCATCCGGGCATTCCATGCGATTTACTGAATCCATCCAAAACGAGCACGCGATCATTAAACTCCGCCGGAGAAGTGAAAACGCCATAACAAAATTTGCTGTAAATTTCGTCACTGATAAGCAAAATGTTTTTTTCCGCCGCAATTTTCGCAATTTCTTCAATTTCAGAGCGAGATGCGACTCGTCCTGTCGGATTCGACGGCGAATTGAGTATTATGGCTTTTGTTTTCGGTGTTATTGCATCGACCAATTTCTGAATGTCATAATGAAAATTCGGATAAGTATCGACAATCACCGGGATGCCTCCAACCATTTTGGTCAGTGCATCATACATCACGAAATAGGGATCGAAAAAAATCACTTCGTCCCCGGGATCGACTGAACAGAGCATCGCCAAAAAAAGCGCGCCACTTGTTCCACTGGCAACGAAAATTTTCCGATCAGAGTGCTGATACTGCGAATCAATCTGTTTTTGCAAAATGCCGAGAAGCGGAGCAATTCCCTGTGTCGGTGTGTATCCACCTTTTCGATTGTGAATCGCTTCAATCATCGCCATTTTCGCTTCTTCGGTCACATCAAAATCGGGCTGTCCTATGGATAAATTGATCGGATTTTGTAGTTTTGCGGCAAGATCGAAAACTTTGCGAATTCCAGAGGCTTCAAACGATTTGGCACGAGCGGCGATCCAGTGTGATGACATGACAGATAATGCAGTTAGTTATGTGTTGACTTTGTGAGTTATATTGAAAATGCACAAAATTGGACGTTTAATCAGCTTTCGTAAAAAGCTGTTGTTTCGTAAAAACAAGCAAGTTTCCACGAAAACATGAATTTTTTTATTAAGCCGCTGCTTCTTCCTCCTCCTCAGGACGCTCACTCGGAGCAACATACGTCAATAATTTTTGTCGAATGACTCGCGGATTTTCTCCCGCCTGAATGGCAATGACACCTTTTAGTGTGATTTCCATGACTCTGAGTTCGTCTTCATTGAGACCGCCCAGTTTGTCGGCCATCGGCAGAAAGAAAAGGTTTGCTGCAATCGCTCCATACAATGTCGTCAAAAGAGCAACTGCCATTCCCTGGCCGATTGTACTCGGGTCCAATTTCGCCAACATGAGCACCAAACCAATAAGAGTTCCGATCATTCCGAAAGCAGGGGCATATTTTCCGGCGTTTGCGACCACTGACCGTCCATAATTATGGCGACCTGCAACTGCGTCGATTTCTGTATTCATTATACTTTCAACGACTTCTGGAGACATGCCATCCACTGCCATTCGAATTCCACCGGCAAGAAATGGGTCCGTGATTTCTTCCATACGATTTTCTAGTGACAAAAGCCCTTCGCGGCGAGCTGTTTCGGCCAGTGACACAATTTGAGTTATCGTATTTATGGGACTTTTTTCCTCGTTGAAGATAACATTTTTAAGGAAGGAAAATGACTTAAAGACAGTTTTCGTCGGATATGCAATCAACAAAGTGGCGAGTGTTCCTCCGCCCACCACCAAAACGGAGGGATAATCAATGAAGTACACCATTTTTTCAAATCCGCCCAAAACGATCGAGATCACAATAAGTGCCGATCCGAGAACGCATCCGATGATTGTTCCGAGGTCCATAATACTGTTGGCGTTGGATTTCCGATATTCGATTGGGAATGACCGGATTTATGAAACAAGCGATACAACACTTGATCAAAATTCACAGGGCAAATTATGCGGTTTTGGAATAAGGTTTTTGGCTTGGTGATATGAAACGGCGCGCCGAACCACTTCATCAAGTGGTTCTTGCACCATCAATGTTTCGCCGCCAATAAGTGTGATTAGTGTGTCGGGACAATTCTCGATATAACGAATCAACTCTGCATTCAAAATAAAAGGAGAACCATTTAATCGCGTCAAACGTACCATATTGTATCACGGAATAAAAAAAATGAAAAGAGCGGGGGAACATCCGTCTGTGATTCTGCGTATTTGTACTTTTTGTGCGGTCTGTTAATCAAAAAATTTAATCATCCACCGCCATTCTACAAAAAAAGGGGAACCAAAAACAGGTTCCCCTCGTGGGTTTATTCGCTCAAATTTTTAACAACCGAATTTTAACAACCGAATCTTACTGTGATTTTTAGTATCCGCCATAAGGATTCGCTTGAACTGTCGATGGAGTGGCAACGTATCCTCCCTGCGGCAAACTTGCTTGGGCCGGATATGGCGTTTCAGCAGCGGCTCCATAAGTTACTGGGGCATTTCCATACAATGCGGCATTTGGCTGTTCGGTTCTTGGCATCTGCGCTCCGGGCATCTGCGTGGGATATGCCGAAACATTACTATCGCTGGAGGCCGGTGAAAAAGGTGCATAGTTTCCGGCGGGAACATTTGGATTCGGATAAGTCGTCGGATAACCACCATTTGATGAAGCTCCGACGGGAGAGACACCCGGTGGATACTGCTGCATCGGTTGCTGCATCGGCATCTGCGACTGCATCGGTTGCTGCACTGGCATCTGCGGCTGATAAAAGTTTGTTTGTTGATAATCTGATGGGACGGCTGTTCCCATGTAAGGATTCGAAGCTACTTGGACTCCATCGGCGGCTGGCAATCCTTGCTGATGCTGATACTGGGTCTGCAAAACTTTTTGACCATTCTCGGCGGCAAAACTTGCCTGCGATTCTTTCGATTTGTATCCACCCGGAGGTGTCTGCAAGTTCGGCTGTGATTCCAAATGTGGTTTTACCGAAGTACGAGCCATCTCTTCTTGTTGGAACGCAGGTGCTTCCGTTCGGCTCAGGGGATTGCTAAATGTATACGTCGATGTTTTGTACCAAGGACCACCATTGCTCTTGCAACCAATCATGCCAGAGCAAAGGGCGAAAACAGCGATGCAAGAAACGATTGTTGTCAGTGATATACGCATGATTATGTCCTTAAAAATAAATTGAATTGTCGGCTTCGTGCCAATACGAAAGTTTTTGCGACTTTTTTGTCGCTTCTGCGGAAATGAGGCCCGACAATCGCCTGATTGAATTGAAACGGTGCATAAACGAAACAATCGCAACAAATGCTTTTTTCGTCACCAAATGAATTATCGGACTATTTTACCAAGATAAACAACAAATTTCCAAAAAAATGAAAATCTTTCGCAAATTTTGTTTAGTTCGGTGTAATTTTGTGTAATTTGGTCGAATTTCCACCACTATGAATTGTGCGAATCTTAACTTTTCTGCGTTTCCAATGCAATAGAAGAAAAAGTTTGTGAATTTCATCAAAATTGTCAAACTTTTCATCGAATTGGAGAGGGGGGGATTGCAAGTATGGAGAGAAAGGATAGAATTACACGCATCATTGTCGTTTGGGGGACGTAGCTCAATTGGTTAGAGTACCGGACTGTCGATCCGGTGGTTGCGGGTTCGAGTCCCGTCGTCCTCGCTGACAAAAAGTCGATATTTTTCGATATTCGAGCCGGGTATGTTTGTGCCCGGTTTTTTTATGCGCAAAACATCCCGCAGTGTTGTCAGGGGTTTATCGCAAAATTCAAGTCACGTATGGCGAGCGACGTTATTTGCCATGAAAATAGGAAGTTAATCCGGTTTTCGTAGCTGTTTAGCCCGCTTTCGTAGAAAGCGGTTGTCCCCGTCCGGCGAGCCGCCGGCGTAAGTCGGCGGTTGTTAGGCGAGCCGCTGGCGTAAGTCGGCGGTGTATTCCGGCGAGCCGCCAACGTAAGTTGGCGGGTTTTATTGGACCCGAACGGCATTCGGGAACGGGATTTTTCGTAATTGCAGCGAGAACCGATCCTTCTGGATTCCAGCCGAACGTCTCACGAACCGGATCAATCAGGGCATAGTTCTTCTTCTTGTCATAGTCCACCGCGACAACAAAATGTCCAAG
>JBOFGF010000174.1:0-5453 GCA_051649005.1 Thermoguttaceae bacterium
GGCAAATCGCCGCCGTGAACAACGCAGGTCGAACTGATGCAGCTGTAAAAGGAGAACTCTCCAGTTTTCCTTTGTCGATCAAGCAGAATGTGTCATTTACAAATTCAATTCCTTTTACAATGTTACAAAAAATATGACAACACAATATCAACGAGAAAATCTCGATTCACGAATTGAACGAGAACACTCAGAGTTTTATCACAACTTGCGTAATTTAGATCGTCGATCTTTTTTGAAAGTGGCATCTGCTTCATTTTCAGCAGCGGCGGCTCTCGGAATAACGGCGGGTTCGGCTTTCCAGTCGATTCAAGTGGCCAGTGCAGATGAAAACAAAGGAGCAGGAAAAAGCGGTTTCAACATTGCTTATATTTCCGATTCGCATTTGTACGAACAAAAGAAAAATGACCGATTTGCAAACGCATTGTATCGAGCAGTCGAGGAAGTGAATAATCTTCCAGAGCAGCCGGAATTTGTGTTTTATGGCGGCGATTTGGCACAGCTGGGACAGCCGGAAGAAATCCAGCTCGGATATGAAATTCTCCGCGAATTAAAAGCTCCACTAAAAATCATTCCCGGCGAACATGACTGGTATTTTGACATGGGCGAAAAATGGAAATCGCTTTTCGGTTCACCAAATTGGTCTTTCGATTACAAAGGCGTTCATTTCGTTTCGCTCATGAGTGTGGTCGAAGAAGATTTTTGGACGGCAAAAAACATGTCGCCGCTGGAACGCATGACCACAGTGGCCGGACTCGACAATCACGGACAACGTCCTTTCACTGTCGGACCCGAACAACGAGAATGGTTGAAAAAACACCTGGAAAATTACACTCCAGAAACGCCCGTGATTGTTTTCTCTCACTCCCCTCTTTATAAATTGTACAAAAACTGGAATTTTTGGACCGACGATGCCGACGAAGTACAAGCGATTCTAAATCGTTTCAAAAATGTGACAGTGATTCATGGTCACACACACCAACTTCTTTCAAACCGCATTGGAAATATAGATTTTCATGGCGTTCTTTCAACTGCGTGGCCGTGGCCATATCCGCCAAAAGGTTTGCCAGAATTGACGATCCCAATGAATCGACCCGATCCATTCAGTCCAGCTGATGGATGTGGAATCGGCGAATTGCGTGTTTCGGCAGATGGTCTGGTCGACAAAGTTTATAAATTATGGAACAGAAAACCGATGTTTGTATCAGCTGCATATTTGCACAGCGGCGGAGAAAAAGACAAACCCGTTTTGCCAAATTTGCCGCCGTATTAAATCGTTTTTATTCTGAAAACGGCACAAAATTGGATATTTAACAAGCTGGATGTTTTGCCAGTTTTCGTAGAAAGCTGTTGTTTCACAAAAATCCAAAACTCCCATTCTTTTTATGGAATGGAATCAGGCATATTTCTGTTTCGATTATTATTTCAACGCACACATTTAACATTTAACTTGATGAGAATGAATATGACAAAAATACGAGTTCTTTTTGTAACATGTCTTTTTTTTGCCGTAATTGTTGGCGCGGTGATGGCCCAGACACGAGTCCAGCGAGGACGAGATGTTCGTCAAAATGCTGCTGTAAAAACAGCGGAGGCATCTGCTTCTGCTTCCAATCACTCTTTTCCCGGCGTGTACGATCAATGGAAAAACTCGCGCAATATCGACTGGATCGCAGAAGAAAAGGCGAGACACGAAATTAAACCTCCGGCTGACAACAGGTCCGTTTTGGGTGCTGGACGACAAGGAGCGAATAATGTATATGGAAATTTCACAGAGGCCGATCTAAAACTGTGGGAAGTGGAGACCGAAAAAATGGTGGTCGAAGGGTCCCTCATTTTCCATAATGCGGGATTGCTCGGAAGTACAATTGCCGTTTCATGCGACATGTGCCATCCTGATGGAGAGGGGACGCATCCTGAAACATATCCGAAATATCAAGTCCAACTTGGTCGGGCTGGTTTGCTACGAGATATGATCAATTGGTGTCTCGAAAATCCATGTCGTGGAACGCCGATGAGTGGAGACGATCCACGAATGCGCGCTCTCGAAGCATATATTCAGGCGCAAAGAACCGGAAAATTGATGAAATATGGAAAACATTGAGACAGCGACCCGGGAACGATTCGTGATTGATATACTGAAAACGGTATAAAATTGGATGTTTAGCCAGCTTTCTGTTTAGCCCGCTTTCTGTTTAGCCCGCTTTCTGTTTAGCCCGCTTTCTGTTTAGCCCGCTTTCGTAGAAAGCGGTTGTTTCGTTTGGCGAACCGCCGACGTAAGTTGGCGGGTTTATTCTGAGGTTCCCGAACGCCGTCGGCTTTCAATTATGGTAGAAACGAATTGCCAACAAAAACTCACAAAATCCGTGAACGGAAACCTTTTTTTCGGTTCCGAATTATGACCAGCATTTAATCACGGCGACGGAGATTGATTTCGCATGATTTTTTGCATGGAATCAATCATGAAATCGATCCGACGTTGAACGATTGAATCGGAGGATCGATATTTCTTTTTCACTTGATCGAGATCAAACAAAAAGCTCTCCTGCGTTTTTAATCGAATTAGTTCTAGTTGTGCGGCACTTACCTGATCTGTGCGATTCTCTTTGAGAAAGCCTTCTTTTCTCGATTCAATGAGTTTTTTGCGTGCCAACATGTCAAAGTATTCATCTTGGATTCCGAGAAGAATTCCTTCGACCTCCAGTCGAATTGGATCATCAGGAAGTGGTACAACACAAGTGCTGTTGAAGCCGCGAATCACAGGAATTTTGGCCATTTGTTGACGGCCACTCCGCACGATGCAAAGACGCACTGGACGATTTTCGTCGGGAGACAGCACGAAATAACCATTCAATTCGGAGCGTCCTATTTTCTGCGGTTTTTCTGTTTCAGAAAGACTCTCAAAAATATCGTAAATCGGCATTATTCCCGATTCGACGCGGATTCGTGGCTGAAATTGGAGCGTCGTTTCTCGCATTGGAGCCGAAATTCCGAGTGCCACAAGACGAGACGCCCCTTTTCTATAAGAACTGAGCGAGAAATGTTGTCCGCTGAAAACATGACAAGAAAGCAGCCGCGATGTCGTGTCAAATGAATCGGCAAGAAATGCGGTCCACGGCATTCGGAAAATTGATGAAACCGAAAACGTCGGAGTGATTTGCGACGAATTGCTTGATTGCTCCGCACTTTTTGAATTGTTTTGTGCCATGTTTCGTGTGGTGCTTCGATCTGTTTTTGTAACAAAAGGAATCCAAACAGGGCGACGAAACAAAAGAACAAACGGCGATTTGACATCATTTTCCGAAACATCTGAAACGAAATTAATTCCTTGTATCAATAATTTCACTTCATCAGAAGTGGTCTGCTCGATGAATGCTCGTGGTGAAAAAAGTTCCACAAAAGCACAAAAAAGCAGATCAGAGAGTTTGGATGGATGTTCCAAGCAATAATCAATTTCAGGTCCAAACCAACATGTTACAACATCATATTCACGGACAGAAACAGTCCAAGATGAATTATGTTTTTGGGGTGCAAGATTCTGTCGAATACGAACAAAATAGATTTTGTCCCACTTCTTCCATGAATCTGGGAGCGGAAGAATCGCCGAATGTGCTTCGACAGACGCAGGAATCGTTTCGACCTGATTGTCAAACATTTCTGTGTCAACTCGAACAACACCATTCAATTGTGTTTGACATCGATCCACAAAAAGAGCGATTTGTGTGTCTGAAAAAATGCTGGGACGCTCGCTTTCCAAGTCGAGACACCATTTGACTTGATATGGCTTCTCCGAAACTGAAATATCCGAATCCGTCAAACCACCTGAAACGAATAAGTAATATGTAAGAAAAAATAAATACATAAACGATGCGATGTCATCAATGAAGTACTCTGCGGATGCCGACGTTTTGGCTTTTCTTCAACCAAAACGACTCCGAATGTCGGACGCGGCGGATGTGTAAATATCAGATACTTGTTTTTGTACATTTTCGACCTTTTTTAATGCCGCTGGATAATCTGTAACAACATCAATAAGTCGGGCGGAAATTTGCTCGCCTGTTACTTGGTCGATCTCGAACACCCAGTCGTTCAGACCGAGATCATAATACATTTGACCTTTAATCGTGTCTTCCGGTTGTCGAAGGTAAAACGCTGGTGTTCCCATTGCCATCGCAATAATTGGAGAATGACATTCAAAACTGAGAACTGTGTGTGCATGGGAATAAATTGAGGCTGCCTCGTCTGGCATCCAGTATTCACGTTTCTGCACAAAAGGTTTGACTGATTCAGGGAGCGGATCAATCAGCAAGTCGTCCATAATATCGATTTGATATGTCATTTCGGGACAAACAAGAACTGGAAGTTTGGTCGCTTCGATCCAACTAATCATCGCTGATCGTGCTTTTGCGTGGTCGATCTCTTTGAATTTTTCATTTGTAATGTGTTTATCAGGTTCCTTTTCCAGCCGCCCCGAATATGGTGTCCATCTCAGACGCGGAACGACACATATAAACTTCCGAGATTCGAGACCACGTTCTTTCAAAAATGCGGCTCCAATCTCGTCATTTCGAGTTGTCAAACCAAATGTCGCGTCGGGAACAAACCGAATCCGTTCATCGTCGAATCCCGCTTTTTTCAGGACTTCAATTGAATCGGTTTCGCGTGTGAAAATGAATGATGCTTTGTTGAGTACGGATTTCAGTGATTCTGACACACTGCCAATTGTCGTTCCAAAAATCCCGAATGGTTTTGCTGTCGTGTTCATCCATGCGGCCAGTGCGTCCCACCGAACGACTGATGGCCCACTGCCATGTAAAAAAATATCGGCTTCAGCAACTGCGGCAAGAAGATCGTCCCCCTTCAATGTCATGTCGGTCCGATTCACTGAACCACGAACAATATCCACATCTGGGTAATAGGAGCGAATCATTTCGACTGCGGGACTTTTCTGATCATTCATGCTGCTTTTCCACAGAATGACACGCACATCTGGAAAGTGCGTTTTCAATACTTGCAGCAGTCCTGTCGTGTGAGTAATGTCGCCGATATTGACATCTTGCCATCCAGATATCAATAAAATCGTTTTTAGTTGCCTGCCTTCGACTGCGGCGGCAATTTTATTTTTGAGCAACATCAATGACGATGCGGCTATTGCCGATGTTTTAAGGAAATCACGTCGTTTCATGGAAAATTATACTGTGAATCGTCATCAATTAGATGTTTAACCCGCTTTCGTAGAAAGCGGATTTGTCGCAAAACAAAGCAAATTTCTAAAAAAATTACACTAACAAAAGTATCGTTTTATGCCGGTGTGCAGTATAGTGGCTGTTAGCACGGAGATATTTCGAGATGAGTTTGAATTTCTTATTCGTCGTCGCCGCCGCCTGCAAAGAAATCAACACCATTTTCCTGAATAGATTGCATTATCTCTGCTTTCAGTTTTTCCGTAAATTCAG
>JBOFGF010000175.1:0-3264 GCA_051649005.1 Thermoguttaceae bacterium
TGGAATGAGGCGATTTGCCTCGTTCATCATTTTTTTCAGGAGATGGAACTATGCCGAAAAAAGCTGTGAAGAAAGCAGTCAAAGCCGCCGCCCCCAAAGCTGCAGAGAAAAAAGCCGCCGCCCCAAAAGCCGCGAAAAAAGCGTGCAAAAAGTCCTGCAAATCTTAAAACAGGCTTTTCTCGACTCTGTTGAGAAATTGAACGCATCCGAAATGAGGTTTCTCGTTCGGATGCGTTTTTTGTTTTTGTTAAATAATAAATTTTAATAACAAAACTTTGTAACAAAATACCGCACCATTTTTGAAATGGTTTGTCATAATGAATCGTATCTTGATTGCTCTGGCGACTTATAATGAGCGTGAAAATATATCATCACTCATTGATGCTATTTTTGAGGTTTCTCCTGATATCGATGTCTTGATTGTCGATGATAATTCGCCCGATGGCACGGCAGAATTAGTTCAAATGCGACAACAAGCAGAACTGCGACTAAAATTGTTGTGCCGAAGTGGAAAGCTTGGACTCGGAACTGCCGTTTTGGCCGCAATGAATTACGCAGTCGAACATCAGTATGATTTTCTGATAAATATGGACGCTGATTGGAGTCATCATCCCAAATACATTCCAGCTTTGATAAGTAAAGCCGGAGAAGGATTTGATGTGGTGATCGGTTCGAGATACGTCCCAGGAGGCGGTGTGCTCGGATGGCCGCGTTTGCGCCGCTGGATGAGTTGGGGAATCAATCAATATGCAAAATGGATGCTCCGATTGAAAACGAAGGACAATAGTGGCTCATTTCGATGTTATCGAGTCGCTTTGATCGAAAAACTTGTGTCGAAACAAATCATTTCGAGAGGATATTCCTTTTTTGAGGAAGTTCTTTTTCATCTTCGATGTCTCGGTGGAAGTTTTGCCGAGGTGCCAATTGTTTTTGCTGACCGGCGTTTTGGATCGTCCAAAATTAACAAGAAAGAAGCAATTTTGGCTCTCTGGATTATTTTTCGTCTTCGTTTTTGGGGACAATGATGTGCCCTCCTCACAGATGAAATTCGTTTGCGTTCATGGGACTTTGGTTTGGCATCTCTCATTGAAAAGGAGGGGTGTTGTTTGAATGTTTTATTTTTTTACTGTTTCTAACTCCTGTCCATGCTTTTCATACTGGGAAGAATGAGTACAATACTATTACAAAAGTTATTATCAAGATTACAAAGGTTATTATCAAGAGTGTTGCTGTAATGACTCATGTAATTTCAATTTGCAACTCCACAATTTCTCAATTCCACATTCATGACGACGACAAATGAAGACGTGCTGGCACTTTGCCGCGATCAAAAAATACAGGTGGTCGATTTCCGTTTCATGGACTTTCCTGGTCTCTGGAAACATTTCACGATTCCCGCCAGTAGACTTGATGATGACATTTTCGAAAATGGCCTCGGTTTCGATGGTTCTAGTATTCGTGGCTGGAAGTCAATCAATGAAAGTGACATGTTAGTTGTTCCGCAGCCGGAAACCTGCGTGATTGATCCATTTAGTTCGGTCCCGACCATTTCACTCATCTGTAACATTCAAGACCCGATTACACGCGAAGATTATTCGAGAGACCCTCGAAATGTTGCCAGAAAAGCCGCAAATTATCTGCAAACGACTGGAATTGGTGACACTTGTTATATCGGGGCAGAAGCTGAATTTTATATCTTTGACGAAATGCGATTTGATCAGCGGAGCGAATATGGCTTTTATTACATCGATAGTGGAGAAGGTTTTTGGAATCGAGGTCGAAGTGAAAATCCCAATTTAGCAAATAAAATTCGTTATAAAGAGGGATATTGTGCGATGCCGCCGGCAGATCAAACGAATGATATTCGAAATGACATGCTTTTGACTCTGATTCAATGCGGTCTGCAAGTCGAAATTCATCACCACGAAACAGGCGGATGTGGACAAGGAGAAATTGGTGTCCGCTTCAACGAAATCGTTGGAATGGCAGATCAGATAATGATGTTCAAATACATCGTAAAAAACGTGGCACGCCGCCACAACAAACTTGTTACATTTATGCCAAAACCGCTCTTTGACGATGCTGGTTCAGGAATGCACGCCCATCTCTCAATTTGGAAAGGTGGACAACCACTTTTCGCCGGTCATGGATATGCCGGTCTGAGCGAAATGGCTTTGTATGCCATCGGAGGAATTTTGAAACACGCTCCTGCTCTTTGTGCGTTCACAAATCCAACGACAAATAGCTATAAACGGCTTGTCCCCGGTTTTGAAGCTCCAATCAATTTAGCTTATTCACAACAAAATCGTTCGGCGGCTGTGCGTATTCCGATGTATAGTCAAAGCCCCAAAGCCAAACGCATCGAATTTCGTTGTCCCGATCCAAGTTCAAATCCCTACTTGGCTTTTTCTGCCATACTAATGGCGATGATTGATGGAATTCAAAACAAAATTGATCCAGGCGATCCACTTGACAAAGATATTTATGATCTCGAACCAGAAGAAATGAAACATGTGCCGACTGCTCCCGCATCACTCGAAGCTGCGCTCGCTGCTCTCCGAAATGATGCCGGATTTCTTATGCGCGGAGACGTGTTCACTGAAGATGTTATTGATACATGGATTTGGTACAAAATGGAAAACGAAGTGAATGCGATTCTACAAAGGCCGCATCCTTATGAATTTTGCTTGTACGCAGATATTTAGAAACATGATGAGACATGAAAAGGAGAGGATATTGTGAATCTGCGTGTGATCGGCGTGAATCATCATAACACGGCAATTGCTGTGCGAGAATGTCTCGCCTTTAATTCAGAGCAGGTAAAACGTCTCCTCCTCGAATTTCAGGATTCGACGGCGGAAATCGAGGCCGTCTTGCTTTCGACGTGCAATCGCACCGAATTTTATGTCGCTTCAGAATCAGTGGAATTGCCCAAAACAGAACAAATCGTCTCGTTCTTGTTGAAACAAAAAAATTTGTCATTCGATGGTTTGCCACTTGCTTCGCAGTTTTTTGTCATTGAACAAGATGCCGCGATTTTACACCTTTTCGAAGTAACATCTGGACTGGACAGCATGGTTTTGGGAGAAGCACAAATTATCGGACAAGTTCGTGCTGCATATCAACTTGCACTCGATACTGAATCGGCTGGTCCTTTGACTCATGCTCTTTTTCAATCGGCTCTAAAAACGGCAAAAGATGTTGCCACTTCGACAGATTTGCATCGTCATCGAGTGAGTATTCCGAGTGTCGCCATTATTGATT
>JBOFGF010000176.1:0-2525 GCA_051649005.1 Thermoguttaceae bacterium
CAATTGGCGTTCAGGGACATGCAAAGTTGTTTGCTAATATGATGGCCGCAATTGACGGGAAAGAATCGCTGCTGGTTGATGGCATCGAAGGTCGTCGCAGTGTCGAAATCATTTTGGCAATTTACAAAGCAGCCGAGTCTGGACAAACGGTCATGCTTCCACTCGCTTCCGACCCAGATTTGAATCACAAAGTGCGGCAGTGATTGTACGGGAAAAATTTATACTGGGAATGTCAACAAAACGGCCTGTTTTCCCATCATTTTCAGCCAGCACGGCATGGAAAGCTGTTGTTTCGTGAAACTTTTTATTTAGTTCTGACCGCATGACCCTTTCTGTCGATCACATACTTCGTCGTAATACAATACTTGAAACGGCATTCGTTTTGTTTGCCGAAGAAGGATATGGCGGAGTTACATATCAAAAAATCGCAGACAGATGTGGCATTGCTAGAACTACCATTTACAAGTATTTCCAAAACAAAGAGGAAATATTCCGTTTTGCTATTTCTTTGGCGACAAGCAATCTTAGTACAATGGTCGAAAAAGTGTTGGATCGCCGTGACTGGAAACCCATGGAAAAACTCGAACGAATTTTGCATATCACAGTCCGATTGCTCGCAGAAAACCGCATTTTTTTGACGGTCGTCCTCGATTATATTCTGACTCAAAAACAGAGCGGAAAAGATGTCAAACGACAAATTCGTCGTCATACATTTGGAATGAAATACCTAATCGCCAAATTGCTGCGAAAAGCCTCCGAATTAGAAAATGTCGATGTTCGATTTCCTGAAACATCTGCCTGCCACTTATATGGAATTTTGGAATCTTATGTACTAAATCTCACAGTAACAGAAATTCTCGATGTGAAAGATTGCCTCGAACTGATAGATAGTTACTTGAACGGATTGAAATGCGCCGCGCCTTCACTTTAATCGAAGTATTACTTGTACTCGTCATCATGCTTATTCTTGCAGGAGCCGGACTGCCGCTTCTGCGGGGAAGTATTGCTCACTACAAACTTCGCAGTGCCGCCGATTCGTTTCGTGCAGAAATCCAACATGCTCGAATAAATGCGATGGAAGAAGGCCAAATATTTTGTTTGCGCGGCCAAGTGGGCGGGTCTGAGTGGATCGTGGACCGCCTGCTCGATTCGCATTTCACAGCGGGCCTCTCTTCCCGCCAAACATCTCAAAAATTTTCAATTCAGAACGAGCTGGACCCATTTGAGCGAGGTCAATTTACAGGCAATTCGGAAGATTTCATTCTGCGGGACCCCGAATCGGCGACACCAGAACTTGGAGCATCTCGTTTTTCGACTCCAGAAACGATTACTCTCGTCGATGTGATGGCTCTTCCCGATGAAAGAACCGTCTTTTATTTGGGGCAAACGAATCCCGGTGAGAAACTGGCCGAAGAAAATGTCTCTGAGTCGGAATCAGTCACACAACAAGATTGCCGAATTGGAGAAACGGCTGGAAGTAGTGGACTTTTTTGGTCAACTCCGATTTTTTTATTCCCAGATGGAACAGCGTCCACTGCTGCCATTTTGCTAAAAAATGAACGTGGACAGTGCATCGAAGTGCGGATTCGTGGATTGACAGGCCAAGCAATTCCATGCGAAATGACCACGACAGAACTTTATTCAGGCGAACTTGATTCGACCAGATAAAAACAACACGGCAAATTCTCATATCCGATTTTTTTATCATTTCTCGCCGAATTTGTCATTTCTCGCCGAAGAAGACGAATCTATAAAATCGAAAAAATTGGAAAATTCGGAAAAATCGGAAAAATTACTACAAAATAGTGATTGACATGACCGATAATGGAAGTAGGCGACAATTCGAGTCCGCCTTTTAATGTTTATTGAAGCGATGTTAAACCCCTTTTTGGGAGGGAAAAAGAGATGCAAGTAAAGGTTTATACACCAAGAATTATTGAAATTGCCAGTGAATACTTGCCTGCTCTGGCAAAACGTGCAGCGGACAGTTTAGGAGAACGCGCAGGAGAAATATCGGCGACGCGCGGTCATCTTGTCCGACAAGCTGTGCAAGATGGTCTTTTGCGTGAATTTGATGATCTCATCGGCGAAGATGGAACAGTTGATATTGTCTGCGATCCAGGCATGGAAATTCCGCTCGAACTTGAAAATCGTACTTTGACACTGAGTGAACTGCTCGAAGCACTCCATTACAAAAAAAATTGGAATGAAATGAAGTCGCAGAAAAACGCCGCTTAATAATATCAGATAATTCGGATTGCCCCACTAATGCCCACTTTGTTCTGATTTCAGATTCGATACTGCGCACTGGCATAAAATGGTGATTTTGTTTAATTGGAAGTCGTCTCATGAATAATCCCGTCTATATTGACAAATCGACTGGTCCGAAAACGATCTCGTTTACGACATTTCGCAAAACGGGTGAGTGTTGTGACCGACCCCAAGTTGGTCTTCAAAACAGCGATTATGTTGGTGATGTGCGTTTGGAAGACACACATTTTGAACGGAATTGCTCAGAAACAAGT
>JBOFGF010000177.1:0-16372 GCA_051649005.1 Thermoguttaceae bacterium
CTTTTTCTGAATACTCCGATTCAATTGTTTTTTCAGCATCGCCTGTTGCTTTCACACGAATCTGATATTTCGTCCCAAAATTGAGACCGGTAATTTCGTAACTGGTGTCGCTTATTTTCGTAGTTGTTGCATTGGTCCAGTTTGTTCCATCTGTGCTCAGCTGCACAAAATACGAAGTCGCATTATTGACGGCATTCCACGAAACAGTGAGCGAATTTGTTGTCGGATCAGTGACTTTCACATTTGACGGAGCAGTCAGTTGAATTTTTGTTTGTGCGGATGCAACTTGACTTGCTGCGGATTTGGCCCCATTTTCGTCGATAGATGTTACTCGGAAATAATAAGTTGATTCCGATTTCAAAGACTCAACTTGATATGTTGTATTGGTGATATTTATTGTCGCAGATGAAATTCCTGTTTTCCAAGTAGAATCAGTCGTCCACTCAATTTTATAATGAGTGACTCCACTGATGTTTGTTGGCGGATTCACAGAGACGCTAATTTGCGTGTCAGAAATGACATTCAAAGTTGGTTTTTGAGGCGAATCGAGCGTCTGAACTTTGTTAACGACGACCCGATTGGATGTGATCCATGTTTCTGACTTTGGACTATAAACTTTGAGTGTGTATGTGCTCGATACTTCTGTTAATACAGCATCAAAATATGAATTTCCATTCGAACCAGTTGCAATAATATCGCCATTTTTAATTAGAGACCATGTTAAATTTTGACTTGATGTGTTTGGATTTGCATCACTCCATGTCAATTTGAATCCATTTCCTTCTGCTGCTCCAGTCAAAATTGGATTGATTTCATCCCGTGAAACCAAGTATAAATCGGAATAATTTCCTCCCTGATTTGCTTTGAATGCATATAATTGGTAACTTGCAGAAGTGCCATCGAAAGTGGTGTCAGTAAACGCTGTTCCAGTTAATGTTTGAATTGTGTATCCGTTTTTCAGTAATTTATAAGTATAACCTTCCCCCAAATTTTCCCAATTCAGAGTGACGCTGTTTTCCGTGAACACATGATACGTGAAATTCGGAGCCACCGCAAATGAAGCAATAGCAACATTTGACGGAGTTTCAGTGAGGGCTTCTTTGAAATAAGCGCGCAAAACATATACATTATCTTTATTCAGGAAGGGATTTGTGTCCACAAATGATGTGCCATTAATTTTATTTGGTCCAGAAATGTCTTGATTGTTTCGATGGATTTCGTAAGTATAGTCAGCACCGAGGTCTTTCCACGTCAGTGTGACCGTGTTGTTGTCAGTATCTGTCTCCAGTTTTGTGAAGGCCGGTTTTTCTGGAATCGGTGTCATTGCAGAAGCGACGAAAGCGACCGCACTTTCTTGGTGTGAATCAATTCCGAGCGGATTAACAGAGAGAAGTTCACGAGATTCGAGAGTCTCGACATGTAATGCACGGCTTCTTTGCCGATTATTTTTCACGGAGTTTTTCTTTTTTTGTGCATCACCAAATAGCATTCCAAATAACGCCATTGTAATTTCTCCCAAAAGTATTTTGATTGTGTTTTACTAGGTCTATGCGGACTTTGATCCGCTTTTCATATACACAGAACGGTCATGTGCAATATGCAAAAAGTGCTGACTATGCAAATGCAGGAAGAGCTGACAGTGGGGATAATAACAAAAAGAAATATTGTATTCAATAGCAAAATGATGATTTGAAGACAGTATCAACGTATTTTTTGCGACTGATTTCAGTGAAAGCAGAACTATAGTGTTTTGTCGCAAATAATAACAAAATGCTAAAAGAACATTGGATATTCTTGGTTTAGTAATTTGGGTGTCTTTTAATTTGGGAAATTTGTTGTAGAATGGCTTTTAGTCGTTTGTGCGGGTATTTCTGACCGTTTTTTCTATTAAAAGAGAGATTTCAAATGAAAAATCAATTATTGTATCTGGTCACTTTGGTCGTTCTTGTGTTGTCTGGATGCGGCGGAGATAAGCTGCACATGAGTGGAAAAGTAACATATTCTGACGATGGGTCTCCACTCACGACCGGAATGGTTTGCTTTGAAACACCGTCATATTTGGCGCGCGGAGAATTGAAACCAGATGGAACATACATTATTGGCTCATTATCAGAAAAAGATGGTCTGCCTGCTGGGACATATAAGGTTTATGTTTCCGGCGCACAAAAAGCGACCGGCGAAATAAAAGGCGGGATGACAGAATATGAACCATTAATTGACGCGAAATTTGCCAATTCATCCACGTCGGGAATCGAAATGGTGGTTGATGGCAAAACCAAATCACTCGATTTCAAAGTGGATCGATTCAAAAATAAAAAATAAATGATTTTGTGCCCGAAATTCCTTTATTTATCGTTTTTTTTCTTGTTGACCTTTTACTCTGTTATGGAAATAAAAAAATGAGACAGCTTTTTATTTTATTGGTTTTGTGTGTTGCTTTGTGTTCGGCAAAAATTCAGATGGCAACGGAAACTGACTCATCTGATGCGTCCGCAAAAAACATTTCAGGCGATGCTGTAAAAAAAATCGACTTGGCCAAACAACCCTGGCTCGTCGAATCGGCCCGCATTCCAGAGGGAATGGCAACAACAGAAAAATCACGGATGCTCTGGGCAAAATCGGCCATGTTCGAAAAAATTAGCGATGTTGTTGGAGGTCCAATTGAGGTTGAACGCTGGATCAATGAACCTCCGAAAGACATTGCAGGAAAGTTCGTTCTCATAGAAGTCTGGGCCACTTGGTGTCCGCCATGTCGGCGTAATTTACCACTTCTTGAATACTTTCACGAAAAGTATCAAGACGACTTGGTCGTCATCTCAATTTGTGAAACAGACGAAGATGCTCTCAAAAAAATGGAAGGCAACTTCAAATTAGAGAACATCAAATCACCTCTGGCAGTAGACACACATCGACGGTTTGCTAATTCTCTCGGTGTTTATGGAATTCCCCATGCTGTCTTGATCGAACCAATTTTTGGTGCTGTTCTCTGGGAAGGTATGCCGACACAAATCGGATACGAATTGAGCGACGAGGTTTTAGGAAAAATTTTGGCCAATCGAGCCAAACTTGCGGCGGCGGGGAAATTACCAGAAAAGTCTCCCATTTCATTCAAAGCATGTCCACCTGACCCAAACAAGCCGAATGAACGACCACGAACAACGTCGTATGGAATGTCGGATGAGCCGCCGTGTAATAAGTGAAAAAGAAAACATGCAAACAACACTCCTCCTTTTCAAGGTTTCGAGGAGGGGTGCCCGCAGGGCGATGTGGTTCGTGTGCAAAAACATACGGAAACACGCATTTGGGCACATCTAATAATTCAATTTTCAAAAACGCAGACACTGCCAAAAACGCAAACTCTGTAATTTACGGAGTTTTTGTGTTCAAAATTTGGCAATCGGTGAATAAATAGATGTACACATTTGTTTTTTTACTGGTTCTAAATGAATGTCTCATTCACATCATTTAACATGATGCGATTTGAGCAATTGTTCAAAAAGAGTGATATCCTCCGATTGTAACAAAGCAATGGTTGAACTGAGTTGGGATTGAAAATCGGCAAGTGACAAGAGCAGATTTTTTTTGTTGGAGAGAAAAATGTCTTTCCAAATTGCGGCATCAGAAGCTGCCAAACGAGTCATACTCGTAAAACCTGTTCCACAGAAAGCACGATATTTTTCATTCAGAGAACGCTCTAAAAGAATCGAGAGCAAATGCGGGAAGTGGCTCGTTTTTGCCAAAATCGCATCATGTTCGCTTGGTGATAATGTTACAACATTGCTTCCTAATTCGGTCCAAAATTGTTCGATTTGAGTTAAATCGTTTGGAATGGTGTTTATTGACGGAGTCACGACACAACATTTTCCATCGAAAAGTGAACAAGAAGCGAACTCGCATCCAGATTTTTCACTTCCAGCAATTGGATGCGATCCAACAAATCGGCATCCATTCGGAAGTGAAAGTATCTCATTGCAAATCATTTCTTTCGTGCTTCCGACATCAGTAACAAGAATGGGACAGTTTATATTTTCGGCAACAATTTTGGCATGTTCTGAAATGAGACCGACTGGTGAACATAAGACGGCAATGTCTCTGAAATTACACTCATTTTCAGCTGTTTCAAGCTCGATTTTTGTTTCGTTTTGAAAGCAATTTGGTGTTTTTAACAGTGCAAGTTTGTCCCACAAAACATATTTGTCGATGCACCCTTTTTGTATTGCCATTTCAAGGCGTTTTGCATCTCGGCCAATTCCAATAACGGAATCAGCGAGTCGATTTTTTCGAGCAGCAAGTCCGACAGAGCCGCCGATCAAACCGACTCCGACAATAAAAAGACGAGAAAGACGCATAGTTTGTCAAAAAAAGAACATAATAACATTTTATCCGGGGACATTGTGAGTACACGTCGTCCCCGGCTCTTAATAAATCACCCAGTGTTTCCTGTTTGCTTTATTTCGGCTTCTTTATTTTGGCATCATTTTTTGAATACCACGAGTATATCCGATTGATTCCATGAGTCCAGGGAGCGGATCGTCTGCATCAGCTTCGTACTCGAATGCGAGTACACCAGTATATCCAATTTTCTCCAGTTCGGCCAAATATGCAGGAAGATCGAGAACACCGCGTCCACAGATCACAGTTGTTCCTTTTGCTTCTTTTTTGCTGATGTCCTTCCAATGAATATCGTGAACACGATTTGGATATTTTTTGATGGCATCAACAGCGTCTTTGGCGGCTCGTTCAGTGTGACCGACATCGAGACAGAGGCCAATTTGTGGCGAAAGAGTCTCGATTTTTTCCATGATGTCATCAGGAGTGGCATATTTTTTATCTTCCGGTCCGTGATTGTGAATGGCAATAATGAAATCAGTTCCTTTTAGTTTTTCGTCGAGTAATGAAAGAATTTCAGGTTTTGGAACGGCAACAATGAGTTTCACTCCACAGGCTTTTGCATATCGAAGCACATTATCAATATCTTGCTCGGTATTCAATGTAATAGGACCGACTCCGTGTGGAATAATTCCTTGATCGCGGCATTTTTTTGCGAAAGCGGCACATTCTTCATCAGTTGCAGTGAGTGGCAGATGGAAATCTTTGATGCAAATATGCGTCAAACCAGCTCGTTTGCACATGGCCAGCGTGTTGTCGATATCGAATTTGCGGAGCGTGTACGAAGCAAGACCGAGTGGAAAAGTGGAGCATGTTTTCAGTGTTTCGGCGGCAGGAATATCATTTATTTGTGCTCCTGCAAATAGCAATAAAGCCACGAAATAAGTGGCGAATTTTCGACAGACATACATTGTCATAAATTTCTCCTTCAGTAAAAAATAAAGTTACAATTAGAAATCACAATTTCCCGGCGTTCGTGGGAAAGGAAGAACATCTCGAATATTGGCCATTCCAGTAATGAACATGATCGCACGTTCGAGACCGAGACCAAAACCGCTGTGTGGCACGGAGCCATATTTTCGCAAATCGAGATACCACCAGTAAGCATTCGGATCGAGGTGCATTTCATTCATTCGTTGTTCTAAAACATCAGCTCTCCATTCTCGTTCACTGCCACCGATGATTTCGCCGACTTTTGGCACCAAAACATCCATCGCACGGACCGTTTTGCCATCTGGATTGACTCGCATATAAAAGGCTTTGATTGTTTTCGGATAATCGTACAAGATCACAGGACTTTTAAAATGTTCTTCGGTCAAAAATCGTTCGTGTTCACTTTGCAAGTCAGTTCCCCAATCGACTTTGTACTCGAATTTTTTGCCTGATTTTTGTAAAATATCAACAGCTTCTGTGTATGAAAGTCGTACAAATTCGCTGGTCAGAACGTGTTTGAGCGTTTCCATCAGAGTGGGATCGACATGTTGATTGAAGAATGCGATGTCTTCAGTACAATCATTCAAAACATCAGAGATCATTCTTTTTAGGAATTTTTCGGCCCAGCACATATTTTCTTCAAGTTCGCAGAAAGCAATTTCAGGTTCGATCATCCAGAATTCAGCGGCATGTCTCGAAGTATTCGAGTTTTCAGCACGAAAAGTTGGGCCGAAAGTATAAACTCGACTGAGGCCATGTGCATAGGTTTCGACATTCAGCTGTCCACTCACCGTCAAATTTGCAGGTTTTTCAAAGAAGTCTTTGGAATAGTCGATTTTTCCTTCTGAATCACGGGGCGGATTTTCTGGGTCAAAACATGAAACACGAAACATTTGCCCCGCACCTTCGCAGTCACTTCCTGTAATTATTGGCGTGTGAACATATACGAATCCATTTTCCTGAAAAAACTGATGAATCGAAAAACTGATTCGATTTCGGACTCGTGCCACAGCTCCGAAAGTGTTTGTGCGGACACGCAAATGACCAATTGTGCGCAAAAATTCGAGCGAATGGCGTTTTTTTTGAAGTGGATATGTTTCTGGATCAGCAGTGCCGACCAGTTCGAGATGAGTCGCTTCAATTTCGGTCGATTGTCCCTGTCCGGGCGACTCTTTGACGATTCCACTTATTATCACGGAACTTCCAGCAGTCACTGATTTGATTATTGATTCATAATCGGGAAGAGTATTTGGGACAATAATTTGAATGTTTCCAAATGAAGAACCGTCGTTCAATTCCACAAAACTGAATCCGCCTTTTGAATCGCGGCGAGTTCGCACCCAGCCGCGCAGAGTCACTGTCAGTCCAATTGCATCAGATTTACGAGCTGCTTCAACAGAAATTAGTTTGGGATGTTCCATGATAAAATTTATATTTTAATCAAAAAGGGGAGAAATTGTTTTATTATTTTGAAAATACGTTCAGGGCACTCTATTTATTCACTTTTTGTCAATTTCAAACGTGACAATACTGTAATTTGCAGAGTCTGTTTTTTTGAAAGTTGAATTATTAGAGGTTCCCTTCAATACAGTTTTGGTTTGGCATCCCATTCTGGAAAATGAGGAGTTAGAAATAGTAAAATAATAAATGTTGCAAAACAGAAATGTTTTTTGCATGTATTGTATACAAGTCATCCCGCCTCGGTCCGGCACTCCTCATTAAAAAGTTTTTACGAAACAACAGCTTTCTACGAAAGCTGGCTAAACATCCAATTTTGTGCCGCTTTCAGAATAATTCTTTGTTGTTTTTTATTCTATTCCAAACATTTGTGAGTCATTAGATTCTTTGTATCCGATTGGTAATTTTGGTCGCATTATCACAAGTTGTCGATTCTTTAAGAAATATGGAATTTCTTTGTCAACTTCCATCAATTCTCCAAAAGTTCCAGAAATAGATTCATCAAGCTGTTGTTTTGGAACAATCAATCGGATACGATTCAGTAATCCGGGAAATTTAGACAATTGATCGCATAATTCGTCCATATCTTTTTTATTGAGACGTGGAATCGAATAACCATCTGCCATAAAATACGGAGCCGATCCAGAATAAAGTGTCCAGCTCGGTTCGAGTGCGCCAAATGTTACAAATACTTCATTGCCAGTAGTACGTCCTGCCAAAGATGGATTTACGACTTCTTGTGAAATTCGCGTTGCTCCCCACTGAAAAAGAAGTAGTACGAACAAGAATGAGACGGAGCAAAATATTTTTTCTTGAATCGGTCTGTTTTTCGGCCATTTTCGCACACAGACGAGTCCGGCGATTCCACCGAGGAGTAAAACGAGACCGAGCATTATCGGCAAAATGGGACTGACATTTGGCAAATAAATTGCGATGGCAGTCCAAAGTGCGGTGGTGATACAAATTCCGACGAGAATCATGATTCTCCAAACAACGGGAGTCCAGTATTGTGAGATGGACTCGCAGTTTCTTTGCCATCTTTCGAGAAAAACGGCATACAACAAAGCCGCCATTGGAAACATGGGCGCGATGTAATGCGGCAACTTCGTCTGCACAAAACTGAAAAAAATGATATAAAAGAGGACGGCGAAGACACAAAAAGTCATGGCCCGTCGATAAAATCGCGGACGACGCACGTTTCGCAGGTCATAAATCGTCTGTAAAACGACGGGGATCGCAAAAAGAGACCACGGAAAAGTGCCGAACAAAAACGATGCTGGATAAAAAAGAAAATTTCCAGAGTGCCCCTCCATCACACCACTTGCACGAGCGAGATTATGAGTCATAAAAAATTGTTCTGGCCATTTCCAGTCGGTTTCCATCCCAACAATCAAATACCACGGACCGGCGACAAGCAAAACAATGACGACACCAAGAACCATACGAAGTTGAAAAACGGCTCGTTCTCCTTCGAGTGGCAAATGGACGAGAGACCGTGCAATTGAGTATTGGCGGCGAATCGCACACCAATTTTCCCAGAGAGTAAAAAGTCCAAAAACCATCAGTGGCAAAATCAATCCCGCCGGACCTTTCGCCAAAACGGAAATCGAAAGGAGAAAATAAATGAGCAGCGCGGGAGCAGTTCCGAGCTGGATCGCAGGAATCGACTCTTTTTTAATTTCTTGGTCAGCCAAAAATGGCGGATCGTCTCGATTCGTGTCCGAATCCATTGCTGTTTCATTTTTGGAATCACTGTGTCTGGATGTCCGATTGGTCGAAAGAATCAGTTGTTGACGAGGAAATGCACTCCAAACGAAAACGAGAGTGGCTGCATTTATGCCGAAAATGAATGGTGCATCACAGGTTGCTCCGCGTGCTTCGAGTACGAACACGAGCATTGTCCCCAAAATGAAAGCTGCTCGAATGGCAACTGCGCGGTTAAAAAGACGTAAACCGAGATGATAAGTGACCAAAATAGTCCCCAAACTCCAAATAGCAGAAGGAAATCGGGCCGCAAATTCTGTGACTCCAAAAAGAGTGAAAGAAACGAGCATTCCCCAGAAAATGAGAATTGGTTTATCCGCATATTGAATTTCCAGTTTCGAGTTTTGCAAAAGATGATGCAAAGAAATCAATTCGGAATTGTTGTAAATAGGAACAATCCACTCATTTTGCCGAAACATGTCGCGTGCAATTACGGTGAAATAGGCTTCATCAAAATCCCAGAGCCGCGCACTTCCCAAAAAACCGAAATAGAGAAACGAACAGACGATCAGAAGCAGAATCTGATCGATGAATACTTGATACTGTTTGATCTGATATTTTTTGAACAAAGCCTTTTCTCCTAGATTGGGACACGATTGATTGAAATTTGCTCACCAAGTCTGCCTCCCTGAACATCTCATTATTTTACTTGATATAAAAAATTTGGCAACATCAATATCACAAGACATCGAAAAACACGAAGACTGGAAACAATTTTACGATTTTGTTGAAATTGACAAAAATAGGAGCCGGAAATTGGCATTTCAGGGCCGCTCGCCAAACAAACCCGCCAACTTACGTTGGTGGCTCGCCAGACGTGCTCGCCAGACGTGGACGCGAATTTTGCCGCGAATTTTGCATTGCAAAAAGTCTAAACCGTGAACGGATACTATTTTTTATGCGAAAACGTGTTACAATTGATGTTATTATACCCAATCAGTAAAAATCAGTAATAATCAGTAAAACAAAACAGTAAAATTAAAAACATGGCAAAACGTGGATGAATGTCGGGTGTCAAAGCCCCGCCGCCCAGTAGATGCTCCTTATTGAAAAGGAGGGGAGTTATTTGCGTAATTTAATTTGTTACAGTTTTTCATAAGATATACACCTTTTCATCATTTTTTTCAAATGGCAAGACGAAAACAGTCAGTAAGCTCACTTCTTCGGGCATTTTCTGGGGGGCGTTTCAATCGGCGCGGCGGAATCGGTGGCCTGATAATTATTATAATTCTGTTTGTTATTGGTCTTTTCAGCACTGACATCGTGGATCGGCTGCGAGTTCCGAATGGCGGTTCAAACGAAAATTCGAATACATCAACAAACGGATTTAGTGTTGTTCAAGAAGGCACATGGCCAGTTGTTCGTGTGGTGGACGGCGACACAATTATCATTCAAAATGAACAAGGGGACAATGTTCGAGTGCGATTAACTGGAGTGGACACCCCAGAAACGGTCAAACCCAATTGGCCGGTGGAACCATTCGGCCCGGAAGCATCAGCATTTACGAAAAAAATGATTGAAGCAGCAGGAAATCAAGTTCGTATTGCTTTTGATGGCGATCAGACTGATCGATATAATCGTTCTTTGGCGATGATTTATCTAACATTGCCGGAGGGGGAAGTTTGGCTGAATGAACGTATTATTCAGGAAGGCCTCGGTCGTGCCGAGTTGCAATATCGTTTCTCGAAAACGGCAAAAAGTCGCTTTCAGGCCGCCGAACAAGAAGCCCAAAAAAACCGTCGAAATTTGTGGTCTATTCAACATCCATGATTTGATTTGCACCGATAATTGTCCTTTTTTGCATTGATTCCGTTGTTGTTTATTTTTTTGTTACATTTTATATCAAATGGACGCACAACATTTTCTCACTCTATTAGAAGAAAAGAAGCTCCTTTCTTCGGAAATGATTCGTGGACTGCGAGAACGTCTTGATTCACTTGATGAAAATGTTTCCGCCGCTGATTTTGCGAATCGTCTCGTTCAAAATGGAGTCATCACAGCATCATTGTCCCAGGCGATGCTTCGACAAGTAGACAAACAAAACACAGATATTCCGGCAACAACCAATCTGAGTGCCACCATTCATTCAGCTAATTCATCGACATCGCATCAGCAGACATCCGTTTCTCCTTCAATTACTCCGCCGCCAGTTGATTCTTCTTTTTCGGCTTCTATTACTCATTCTCCTCCTCCGCCGCTCCCTTTTCAAGTTTCGACATCTGACAAAAAAACGAAGCCATCTTCGCCAAATCCACCAACTTTTTCGCCGCAATTTCATGCACCTTCGGCATCACCGAATCGAGTAGAATTGGCGAAAAAATTTGTAACAGAAAAAAAAGATGCGACTAAACCAAACGAGGCAGTTTCACCTTTGATTCTTACCGAAAACGGAGACACACATTCGATTTTGACATCTCAGACATCAAGCGCGCTCAAACGAGTTCGAGAGCGAACTAAGCAGAAAAGTCGCTGGGACTCGAATCTCATTTTATTCGGTTTTGGAGTGGTTCTTGTCATAGTTTTGCTTGGACTTTTTCTCACAGGCTCTTTGTTTCGGCACAGTGCGGAAAAGATGCGAGATGCGGCCAATCACGATTATGAAACGGGTTCTTATTCGGAAGCTATTCAAAAATTCACCGCTTTTATCGATACATTTCCGAATCATGTCGATGTTTCTCACTCGAAGATTCGTCGTTCGCTGGCAAAAATCCGCCATCTTATCGACTCAAAAGCAGACTGGTTCCTCGTATTAGAAACAGCAGAATCAGAATTGGAACTCATTGAAAATGAACCTGATTTTTTTAGTGAATCCAAATCGGAGCTGGCTTTATTGTTGCCACGAATCGCGTCTGGTTTGGCAAATGAAGCATCGCAGCAAAACTCGATTGTTCTGGCAGAATATGCAGATCGAGCGGTTCAACTTTCCGAATCTCATGTTCCGACATCGCTTTGTGATGTGAAACAACTCACAGAAGCACGCGGTTTGGTTTTATCAATTCGACGGCGATTTCAGAAAGACGATGTATTCAAAGAAACGTCAGATTTTGTAACAAAAGTTGAAATTACTCCCAAAAATATTGCGACAATTTATGAAAAATTGGACTCACTTTTATCGACATATCCCGAATTGCGAAAAGAGCCGAAAACAGATGCTCTGTTCAAACAAATCTCCGAAAAAGAGGCCTCTGCAATTTCTGTAATTCCATCTGATTTGTTTCCGAAATTTTCCATTTTGAAAAACATTGAAACAGAAAATATATCAGTCAGTAATGATTCGGCTGAAACGGCACACGAATTAGCGGTTTTTTTTCACAGACCAGTCTCTGAAACAATTTCAGTCGATAATTCGATCCCGATTTGTTTTTATGCAGCAGGAAATTTATATGCAGTGCGTGCATCCGATGGAACGTTGATGTGGACGAAAAAAATCGATACAAAAATAACCGATCCCATTATTATTCCAATTCAAGAAAATAAAATTGCCACTCGGTCCACATTGCCACAATCGACATTTTTGTTTGGAGATGTGACATCATCGGGTTTCTTGGAATGTCGGGACAGTTTGACAGGTTCACCGATCTGGCATCTTCCAATCAATGAATCATTTTCTGTGTCACAAATTGAATCAAATGTGATTCTTTCCACAGAATCCGGCCGCATTTTCGCTCTCGACTTGAATGTCCAGGATTTTACATCGCCCAAAATTGTTTGTGGATTTCAGCTTCCTCAAAAAGCAGCGTTTGCACCGTGTTTGGACGAAATGCAAAACCTTTTTCAACTTGCTCATCGAAACACCATTTACAAAATTCCACTTTCTGCATTGTTAAACGGGGAAATTGATAAAACTACTTCTTTTTACACAGGACATATTCCAGCATCAATTCGTGTTGAACCAATTTCGTTTCAAAAACATCAAATCATAATTTCTCAAAACGGACCAGCATCATGCGACATGATTGTTTTGGCATCTGATGGAAAAATCGTGCAACAAATCCCGATTGATGGCCTGATTGATGTGCCTCCTGTAATACAGAGCCAATTTATCGCAGTGGCGACCGATTCTGGTCAGTTGTCACTCTGGGAACAATCCCCAAACTACATGGAAGATGATCGAAAAAACGAAAAGGAACCACTTCGAAAAATTGCAAGTGGAGTATTCAGAGACTCACAAAAAAAACGAATAATGAAAAGATTTGTCGCCTTTCCAAACGATTCTCTCTGGATGGCAGATGAAAAGATTGTTTCATTTGAGCCGCAATTAACACAATCTCGATTGACCGCAAAAAAAATCACACGAACAAATCTGATCACACTTTCGTCACTTCAGCAAATTGGAGAATTTTTATTTCATGTGGCACGCATTCCAGAAACCGGAGCCATCTCAGTTGCCGCTCTGGACATAAAAAATTCTGAAATCAAGTGGGAAACAATTCTTGCTGAACCACTCATACAAGCGAAAACCGGAGCGGACGAGAATCATCTCATCGTTTATACTTCCGGCGGAAATGCTTTTTCGGTTCCAATACATGATGAACATGAATTAACAAATAACTCAAAATTTTCGGATACTTCTTACATTGGTATTCCTTTTGCTTATTTACCGCGTGGTTCATTCGGCAAAAAACAACTAGCAAATATATTATGTTTTGAAAATGGCATCGAAGTTTGGATTCCCGAAATAAATTCATACGAAAAAATGTCAAAACAATCCTCTGATGACGATTTGACAACATTGTACTTTTACAATCCGAAAGAATCTCCGACGTTTCGATTTCGCACGATGACTTTTGCAGCGGCAGCAACACCGATTATTTTTGATAAGTATTTACTCGTTCCTCTTGTGGATGGAAGCATCGTTCTTGTCGATCCAATCCAGACTAAAATCGCAGGCAAACCTTTTTTTCCGGGAGTTTCCAGTGATGGCCCCGCTCTGTGGAATCAGCCAGCCATTTCTGAAACATCGCCAAATACGGCTGTAATTTCCGATTTGCGCCGCGGAAACAATGGAATCACAAATTATGAAATTATGCTCGAACACAGTGAATCGGGCACTCCCGAAATGATTTTGGCACAAAAAAAATCGCAATTGATTCCTTCTATCTCAAAAGACGAACAATCAAATACTAAACAAATTAAAGTCGGAACGCGACTTTTTCATCTTGGTGAAAATGGCACTTTGTACGAAATTAAAAATAAAAATTAGCCACATTAAAATTAGCACTGAAAAAAATGCGATTATCTACTGGAATTGAAGAACTCGATGACAAACTGGGGGGCGGCCTCATTCCTGGAACAATGACGGTGCTCGTCGGCTCATCAGGAATAGGAAAAACACAGCTCGGAATCCATTTTGCGAATGGAGGAAATACGCAAAATGAGTCGCTTGGAATCATTCTCGATTTGATCGCCCGCGCAGATTCGCAGGGACATGCGGAATATGCAAAACGCATCGCAAATTGGCAATTGAAATCAGAAGAATTTGCCTCGTTCGACCCAAAAACATTTTTTGACGATGCCAAATTTTATGAACATTACTTGCAAGTTATTTCCACACAAGGAAAACGTGTAACAAAAAAAGACCTCGATTTTGATGAGTGGCACAATTGGCAATCAGAGCAGGCCAAAAATCTTTCTCGCACGATTGCTTTTTTGTTTGGACACTTTTCGCACGGAGTTCGCCGACTTGTCATTGATGGCATCGAACCAGTGGAACATCAATCCGATTCGATGCAATTTGAAATTTTGGAATACATTTATCACCAAATTGTACGAAAAGAGCCATTTTGGGTCGCACGCGATTTATTTCGGCAACATTTTCGCGCAAATGAAGAAGCAATTTTGACACATTCGTACAATCAGGAAGACATTGGATGCATGGTATTGTATACATCACCAGAATCGTCGCTCGAATCAATGATCGAAAAACCGCTCGAATCGGGAGATCTTCTGGCGGGTGCCAACACGATCATTTATCTCGGAAAGATACGAGATGGCCTCCGTTTTCGACGTGCTTTGTATATTTCAAAACATCGCGGCAGTGCTTGCTCCGATGAAATCATTCCATTTGAAATTTCAGAGTCAGGCATGAACCTTTGTTAGTACGCCAAAACGAGTTCGGTATAAAATATAAAATAATAATAATTAGTAAGAAACAGAATCGTAATTATTCTTACAAGCAAAGACATGGGGGCAAACATTGTTTTTATGAATGACAAAGAAAAACCATGTCATGCCCCGACAACACAAAACGTGATTCGACACCGTTTCAAAACATCACCTCTTTGATGAATCATCCGTTTATCAATTCAGAGCAATATCAATCAAAGAGAGATCGCTGAAACAGGACAAACATCAATACAAGCACCACATTCACCGCATGTGTCTGGGTCAATCACTGCTTTGCCGTCTTTGTCGTCTTGTTGGGCAATCGCATCAAGTGGACACGACGAAACACATTCACCACATCCGGTGCATTTGTCTTGGTCAACAACTGCTGTCATTAGAAAATCTCCTGAAAATTTTTAGAAAGTCTGATATTTGGCACAATTCCATTGAAAGCCAGCGCCTCCAATGTGATACAATCGTCGTATTATATCACACATTCAGTGCTTTGCAATGTATCATTGATAAAAATGGGGGAAAACACGAATTTTCACATCGTGGGATTTACAAAAAGAAGCTAAACATGTCGTAATTTCAGCATCAATTCAACTTCGCTTATTGTTATTGTGAGACTTTCAGCAATTTGCTTCGATGTATATCCATAATCAGCGAGCATTTCGACTTCTTGGCGAAGTTGTAGCGACGAACCATTCAATTTTCGCGGCGAATCAGTTTCCAGTGAGTCTATTTGTGGCAAATCTGCTTCTATGAAATTTGCAGACGCATTTGGCAGCGGCGGCATTTGCATCGTCACTGGCGGCATCACCATAATTGGAGGCGGCGGCTCCATCATTTTGTGGGACAAATTCACTGTTTTGGGAGTTCCGGTCGATGTTTTTTGGTTGCTTTCAAACAATGAATTAACAGGTAAACGGGGCCCCAATGAATTTTGCACCAACTCGGAGGCGAGCGGATTTCCAGTTGAAAGCGAAATCGAGGGCGGAAGACGATGTCCACCGGTCAAACCTGTTTTATGCGGCGAATCGTATGAATTGGTCTGCGGCGGCGGATTATCCGCCATTTTTAATATCGTGATTTGGTCGGTGTTATCCGACTCATTCGTGCCATCAACATCTGTGTTTTGTATATTGGAAACATCTGGAACATTTTTTGTGAAGGCATCCATTTCTGCTTCGAGATCGTCCAGCAGATCAGTGAACGATTCCATTTGCGACATTTTCCCCCCAGAAATGATATTCGACTCGTTCGTTTCCGATCTATTAGAATCTTGATTCACCACATGCTCGGAATTGTTTTGCTCAGAATCGGTCTCTTTCATATCAACCGGCATCGACTCATTTTGCTTCGAATCACCCGATTTTGAGTGGCGTGTGTGCAATTTTGAAAGCGATTCAAGATGTTCGACCAACAATTCAAGTCTATTGGCGACTCGATTTGCTTCGGCAGTGATTGATTGCAAAGCAACCATTTTGCAGTCGAGCTGTCCGATCATTTGCCGAGCGATTTGGTGTATTTCAGCTTCCCATTTGGCGACGCTGTTCGGAACATGACCGCCATCAAATGAACGAGCAAAAGATTCAGGTTCTGGCACTCGCGCTGCCACTCGCTGACTCGGCAACTGAATCATTGTTTTTCCTTCTGAGTCTCGCTTGATTTGACTTTGAGACGCACGGAGTCGCTTTGCTCTCATTTCCTGTTCACGGCG
>JBOFGF010000178.1:0-11006 GCA_051649005.1 Thermoguttaceae bacterium
GCCCGCATGTCGATCTGAGGTCAAAAGGCGTTTTTATCGGATTGAACACACGAACAACTCATGCGGAAATCATCCGCAGCATGATCGAAGGCCTCGATTACCAAATGCTCGATATTGTAACAACGATGGAAGCTGGAACCGGAAACAAAGCGACAGAAATCATCGCCGTCGGCGGCGCGATTCGAAACTCGTTTTGGATGCAGAATAAAGCCGATGTCTGCGGCCTCGATGTTCATGTTCCCGATGTCGAGGCGGCGACTGTGCTCGGTGCGGCGATTCTTGCTGGAATCGGTGCCGGTCTTTATCGAGATGCCGACGATGCTTATAACCATGTTATTAAGCCTAAAATCACTTATGTTCCAAATAGAGAATTAACGTCGTTTTATTCAAAACTTTTTGCCATTTACCGTGATATTTATCCGACAGTCGCGCCTTTGCACCTTCGGCTTTCCGCAAACGAAAGAATTTCGTGATGTTTGATCTATTGATCGAAGAAACAACCGCTTTCTACGAAAGCGGGCTAAACGCAGACGCACCGGCTCGAAACGCCTTGTTTTTCAGTGTTTGCGGGCAAGATGCCCGCGTTCCGACAAATGTCCGCGTTCCGAGTGTTTTTTAGAGGTGCCCTTTATTTTCAACCGTTCGTTCGACATGGCCATCTTTTAGCCAAATGACACGTTTTGCGCGGTCACCGACAGGCGATTCGTGTGTAACTAAAATGATCGTGCGGCCTTCTCCATTTAGACGGTCCAAAAGTCCCAAAATTTCCTCGGTTGTAACCGAATCGAGATTTCCAGTCGGCTCATCTGCGAGAATAAAATATGGATCATTCACGAGACTTCTGGCAATCGCAACTCGCTGCTGTTGTCCCCCCGACAACTGAGTGGGACGATGGCCGAGTCGATCTTGCAGTCCGACCATTTCAGCGAGTTCTTTGCATCGTTCCCGCAATTTTCGAGTTACACTTCCTTGATAGAAAAGTGGGACTTCAATGTTTTCCAAAACAGTGAGCTGCTGAATTAAGTTATAGGACTGAAAAACAAAACCGATGCGAGAAGCTCTGATATTTGATAAGTGATAATCATCGAGAGTCGTCACATCATCATTTCCGAGCAAGATGCGTCCAGACGAAGGGCGGTCCAGACATCCAAGTAAGTTGAGCATGGTGCTTTTTCCAGAACCAGAAGCCCCCATAATTGCGACATAATCACCTTCTGGCACATCAAGACTCACGCCGCGCAGTGCTCGCACCGTCTCTCCTTTTAGGACATATTCTTTGACCACATTTTCGAGTTTTGCCGCAAATTGCATGATGAAATTGACAAATATGGTTGATAAAATTAGTTCAGTAGACTCACGGAATGAAAACAAAACTCGATTGTACTGGAATTTTTCCACTTATGCAATCAGAAGAAAGCAGGAAAATTTTCCATTTCGCATGAGAGCACCCTCTAAAAGTCGTATCAGTTCGCGGGTTTTGTGCGTTTTTCGATAAATACAGTCAAAATACGATTGCTATGAAATGGCAAATAAACAATTCTGCGAGATTCAATAATGCCCAAACAACCGCCGACTTACGCCGGCGGCTCGCCCAAACGTGAACGCGAAGTTTTGCTGAAAGTTTGTCGTTTAGTCGTCTCCTTGTTATTTTTTTTATTAAAAGTAGAATTAAATGAGAATCTATTGCCCCGACAGTACAATTATCAAATAATAATATGAATATGGATGTCAACAACTCCGTTTTTGTTCAATTAGCCAGCCGCAGTTACGAAATAAAAATAGAAAAAGGAGGACTTGATCAAGTTGGTCAGTTCTTGGCATCTTTTAAGCCAATTTCTCGTGTGGTAATTTTGACAGACGAAAATGTTGCACGATTGAAATATGCGGACCGAGTTGCTGCGTCAATAGTCATGGCAGGAATGAATGTGAACATTTTGGCGATTGCTCCAGGTGAAAGAAGTAAATCAATCGAGACGGCGGCCACGCTCTGGGAAACTCTCCTCAGCGAATCAATTGATCGCAAATCGGTTATTGTCGTCGTGGGAGGCGGAGTGATCGGCGATTTGGGTGGATTTGTCGCAGCAACATACTCTCGTGGAATTCGCTTTTTTCAGGTTCCAACCACTCTTTTGTCGCAAGTTGACAGCAGCGTCGGCGGAAAAGTTGGAATTGATTTGCCAAACGGAAAAAATATGGTTGGAGCGTTTCATCAGCCACTTGGTGTAATGATTGATCCCGATGTACTTCAAACTCTTTCCGACGAGCAATATGCCAGTGGACTTGGAGAAGTAGTGAAATATGGAATTTCACTCGATACAAATTTGTTTGAAATGCTGGAATCTCATGTCGCCTCAATTCGGGCACGCGATCCCGATTGTCTCGGTGCCATCATCGCTGCATGTTGTCGAATCAAAGCTCAAATCGTCGCCAAAGACGAACAAGAAACGACCGGTCTGCGTGCCCTGCTCAATTACGGTCACACTTTTGGACACGCATTTGAGATACAAAGCGATTTTTCGCTCCCGCATGGAATCGCTGTTGCAATCGGTTCAATTTGTGCGTCACAAATTGCTCTGCAAATTGGGCTGATCAATTCCGACGTTTTGCAGCGACAAATCGAATTGCACAAAAATCTTGGTCTCCCCGTGTCTCGTCCTGCTGAAATCGACTGGAAACAGACATTGGAATTGATGCGAAACGACAAAAAGGCATCATGCGGCAAACGCCATTTCGTTCTTCCCACCGGTTTGGGAACATGCCGCGTATTCAGTGAAGATGAACTCGGAAATGCGTGGCAAGTTGAAGCGGCCCAGCTTTTCTAAAATAAAAACGGTGATGAAACGAGCATGGATTCTGTTTCTGTTTTTCATCTCAGCAGCACATCGTTCGGAAAATGTCTTGCAATTCCAGAAAGCTGCGATTCTTTTTCAGCGGTCGCAAAACGCCCATGATAAAAATGACAAAGTGCGATGGCAAGTGCATCGGCAACATCTGGCGGCTCTGGATATTGTTCAAGACGCAGTTCGAGTTTGATCGCTCTTTGCATTTGATCTTTCGTCGCTCTTCCACTTCCGGTGAGAATTTTTTTGACTTTTGTGGCAGAATAAGATGTCACCGCAATTTTTGATTGGGCCGCAGCAAGACAAAGAACACCGCGTGCATGTCCCATCAAAATAGCCGTTGTTGGACGGTCATAATGGGAATATAGTTGCTCCAAAGCAATTGCATCAGGCGAAAACATTTCAATCACTTCGCGGATTCCATCGTATATTTCATTGACCTTTTCCGCCAAAAGTTTCGACTGACTCCTCACAACTCCCGCTTCAAGAAGACGAACCTGCCCACTGGAAACGTCGATAACTCCATATCCAGTCGTATTCAGTCCTGGATCAATCCCAAGAATTTTTTTCATGCCAATTTTCACGAAACAACAGCTTTCTGCGAAACAGGACTAAACATAAACCAACCGTTTTCTACTAAAACGGATGAAACGGAGGAAACGGACTAAACGGAGGCAAACAAGCGAAATAAACAGAGTAGGTCAATCAAATTTCATCGGAGAATGTCGTCATAAGATTTAGGAACATCTTTCGATAGAACTTCGCATCCAGTTTTAGTTACGAGAATATCGTCTTCAATGCGAATTCCTCCCCAATTTTTTAGATAAACGCCCGGTTCCACAGTCAAAATCATGCCGGGGCGCAATTTTGTTTTTTGATTGGCCGCCAATCTCGGTGATTCGTGAATTTCAAGTCCAAACGAATGTCCAAGTCCGTGATTGAAATGTTTGAGCAATCCCGCTTTTTGGAGGGATTTTCTGGCGATGGCATCAATTTCCTCTCCTGTTTTATCCGGTTTAATGGCCTCAATAGCAGATTCTTGTGCATTCAGGACTGCTTCATAAACCGTCCGCAGTTTTTTGTTTTTTGGTGCGAAAACCAAAACGCGAGTTATATCGCTGCAATAACCATCAACGATTGCCCCCCAATCAAAAAGGACGTGTGAGTGCCCATCAATACAGGCATTACTCGGCACACAATGTGGAAGAGCCGCTCTCGGACCAGCACCGACAATAGTGGCAAAGCTCGATTTTTCCGCACCTAGTTTCATCATTCGATAATCTAGTTCATTCCGAATGTCTTTTTCAGTCATTTTAGAATTCAAACATGTCTGAACATCCTGAAATGCACGATGAGCCAAATCGATAGATTTACGAATGGCTGCAATTTCAGAGCGGTCTTTGATTTGCCGAAGTGTTTCGACAAGATGTGTGGTCGGAATAACCTCGCAGCAAGAAAGTTTCGTTCGGAATTTATCGTATTGAGAGCATGTCACAGATTCAGCTTCTACTCCGACTTGTTTTGCTTTGTTCGCACACACTAGATCGGCGACACGATCCGCCATTTGGATTATATTCGGACGGATATCTGCTTTCAAATCGGGACATTCTTCCTCAATTTGCAGTGTATATCGACCATCACTAACTAGAATGTCGTCGCCATTTTCAAAAATAATGAGAGTGGTGTCACCACCGGTGAAACCAGTCAAATATCTGATATTGAATGGATGAGTTATCCAGAGAGCGTCCAAATGACTGAATTGCAACTCTCGACGAATTTTATTGCGACGATTAAAAAAAACAGACATCGGTTAAAATTTCAGATTGGAAAATCCGATTGAAAAAAGGACATAGATTGATTAGTCGCATATTTTGATGAGTAAGCGTTCACGAAACGACTAAACTGCGCACCGCTATAAAAGGATACTTTCGTTCATGTCATTTTTTAGAATTCGCTTTGTTTTGCGAAACGGAACCAAATATACTTCCACTTATTATATTCAAGTTGATCGCAAAAAGCAAGTGAAAATAAAAAAATATATTTTGGGGCAAAAAACGGTCCTCCCGCAAAATTGCGGAAGTACTGTTTCATCAAACATCGATCCGGTGCGCTTCGAGCCGGTGCGTGAGTACCGGCATTTGTTCGGCGGAGGGCGAGCCGCCAACGTAAGTTGGCGGGTTTTTTGGCCACAATCGTCAAAAAAATACAACAGTCCCGGAGGGACTTCCGAATGGTAGAAACACGAACATCAAAAACGTCAGAACCCCATTCGGAGTTGTGTGTTTTTGGGCAATTCGTTTCTACCATTATTGAACACCGCCGGTGTTCGGGGACAACAAAACAACCGCCGAACAAAACCCGCCGATTGACATCGGCGGCTCGCCAAATGAAATTTGCCGTGATGGGTTCCTAAAATGACGAAAACAATTCGTTCAAAATCACTTGGTTCGTTCCGCCAACTTGCGGTTGAACCCCAAAAACGATAATACTCGAAGTGCTCTTTACAAAGAACGAACATTTTTGTATTATTCACTCCGTTTTAATTTTTCGAGTAAGAAACAGTAAAATAAGATAAAATGCGGCAAAACAGGGGAGTATTCGCGGTTCGAACCACCCCGCCCCCAGACACCATTCCTAAAAAGATGGGAGTTGTTTGAAGGTTTTAACTTTTTACTGTTTATAATCACTCAGAACAATCAGCGAAATTTTTCTTCGATGTCTTTTCGATCTCGTTTTTGCCAATTTGTTTTCTGTCTTTTCGTGTCAATCATCCTCTTTTTAGGCATGTTCCAAATCGTTTTGGGACAAGTTTATCCGGGATACACGCCGCCGAACCAGACAGCACCGAACCAAACTGCGCCGAACCAAACTGCGCCAAATCAGACAGCACCGAACCAAACTCCGTTGCTCCAAACTGCGCCGAGTCAGACTCCGCCAATTCGGATGCAGCCGCTCCAGACACCGCCGAAAGCCATTTATCACAATGGAGTCGATGTTCATAATGGAGGAACGTCGAATTTGTCCGGCTCGAATCAACCGCGAACCGGCGGAGAACGCACAATGCCACAGGGATTCGGCTCACCTTTTCCAACTGGTTTGCAGCCCGATTTAATGCGGACCGAATCAGTGAAAATTGCATCATCAGGAAATGCCGATCCATCTCGGAAAAGCGACATTTCTGCGGTTGATCCATTGCCGCAAACGGCATCCACAATGCCGGCAGTTTCCAGAAATTATCAGCCGACAATTGTTTCTCCAAATTCTGCCGATTTGCAACAAAATCAAATGGGAACAAATGGCGGAAATCTCGGTGTTGTAAATTTAACTGGAAGTCAAAATGGCGGAATTCCAGTTGCGGGAAATTCAAATGGACAGCCACAGCAAAATTATACTTATGTGGGACGATCAGCTCCGCCGACTCGTTTGATGCCATATTTACTCACACCTGATGAGCAGAAGGAACTAGATGATTATTTGGCCAGATGGGAAAAATACAGTGAAAAAATCAATCGATTTGATGTTGATTTTGAACTTTGGGTTTATGATGAAACCATTCCCGGCGCAGAAGCAGGAAAACCTCAAAAGCGTCCTTTCGGATACTTCAAATATATTGCTCCGACCCGATTTGTTTATCACGTCGAAGGCGAGTGGGTCAATGGAGTCAAACAAAAGCGGGATGACCGAACGAATCAGCAAATAATCGAGGAAAAAATTATCATTGACGACAAAGCTGTTTATCTGTTCGATTACAATGCACAAACAGTGCGTCAAATCAATGTGCCGCCGGAGTTGATTGGACGAGGAATCGCAGACAGTCCGCTTCCTTTGATTTTTGGAGCGAAATCGTCCGATATGAAACGCCGTTTCAGCATGAAAATAGTGACAGGCGATCAATACAAAGAGACGCAAATTTGGTTGCAGGCACGCCCATTATTGATCGAAGATCAGCAAGAATTTTTGCAGATCGAAATGCGATTGGACAAAAAAACGCTCCGTGCAATCGCGCTGAAAAAAGACAATATCAATGGCAAATCGCATGATGTATATGTCTTCGATAATCAAAAAATCAATGACCGACTCGTTTCGATGTTGGATGATGTTCGTACTTTTTTCACCCCTGCTGTTCCACGCGGCTGGACACATGACATTGTACAACACGAATCTCCCGCAGCAGCACCGAGTCATTCGGCTGGTCCTGTGGCATCACAGTCGCCGCCGTCTGCTGCACTGACTACTCCGCCCCAGTCGCCGCAACAATTTCAGCAACCACGCCACGAAATCGAACTTTATTCGCCAAAATAGTAACAAAATTGTTTGTATACAGAAACGACGCAATTTTGGATGTTTAGCCAGCTTTCGTAGAAAGCTGTTGTTTCGTTCAGCGAGCCATCGATGTCAATCGGCGGGTGATTTTAACAAAATTTGCGAGATCAAAAGCGATGTTTTGTCTCCGTTTTTAGTATAGTTTACAAAGACCTATTTGCAAAAGAAAAATCGAGAAGTCTGCCTCCCAGTCCTGCGAAAATCATTGCCGAGCCGAACAAAACGAGCGGAATTCCAATGCACAAATCGTTTTGGGGTGTATACAGATGGCTCGCTGTCACACCGCAGACTCCAATAACGCCGAGCAACGTCAAAGCTGTATTTGCCTTTTTGAGTAAATTGGGGTCTCGAAACGATGCAAATGAAAATTGATTACATCGTTTATTTGGCTCCAATATAGTCGATGGACATTCGATTTTCTGCTGTGTACTCGAATTAAGTACGCATGATTCTTTTAATCCACTCACATCAGAATCTATCTGACTTTGTTGTATACATGAAATCTGGAAAAATGGGCACAAACACGGTTTGGTTGTATTATGCCGTTTTTCAAAACGAGTCTGCAAAGTGCGACGTGTCTGACGATGCGTATTTTGAAGTTGTTTGAGAAGGTGCGGAATATCGACTCTCGCTTTTTCCAAAACCAACATACTATTGTCGTTTTGCGCCTCATTTTTTTGAAGACCGTGAATCCGTTTGACAAGACTTTCTCGCAGATGACGAATTTCAGCAATTGGATCGAATGTTGTATTATTTGAGCGAAAATCAGTATTGCTGGACTGGGAAGAATCGAGCAAATTCGACGCAAACACTTCCTGTGTCGCATCGAATAAGGTATTTTTCAATAATTGATCGACAACTCGATTTGTGGGCATGGCACCAATCAAAACAGACAAAGAGGATTTTGTTGCATCTTTTTATTGGCGGTGCCATACACTCCAATCTGGCACTCAAATCAGGCAAAAAGACGCAGCATCACTCTTTTTATCGGCGATTTTCGGGCATTTTCTTTTGAGTATTTTGAGTTTCTTCAGTATTTTGCTCCAGTTTTTCAAGAATACTGATTGCTTTGTCAGGCAAAGCGGTGAGAATGGCATCTTTCGATTTCCAATCAAGCATATCAAGTCGATTCGCCAATTGCGGTACTTGTTTCGACAGTGCGATTTCATCTATGATCGGCATTATTGGTATTTCTGATTGATGAATATCGAGTCGATGTTTGAGTGCCCCTATTCGTTCAATTCTATCCGAAGCTGGCAAGTGGGGATTTCGCAGTTCAGCTCGCTCATAAGACTGCAATGATTTCAGCCAAGTATGATAGTTTTTCAGCGTTTGAATAAGTTCATCTTTTCGTGGTGCATACTCAATTGATACATGGAGACTTTTCAACTTCTCTCGTTTTTCATCAGAAAATGATTTGTCCGTAAATCGAATGTAATTTTGATAAAAGCGGCGATACAACGACTTATCAAATTGCTCCATGCGAGTCAGTTGCTCTGCGAGTTCATCGAGCGAAAGAGTATGTAAGTGCGTCAAATTTGAAATATCAGGCGAAGGACGAAAATCTTCTGGCGGAATCGTCGCTGCATTGTCAGGAAGTGGTGGCAAAAAAAGACGTTTTTCGGCAAGAACTGGCAGAAAATCAGGCGATTCTTCGACGACTGCCAGATACATATCGAGGCGTTCAATGATCGGAAGTGCTCTCTGCAAAAAATGATTCGGATTTGGCGCAAAACATCTCCCCAAAAAATAAGTGCCACAAAAAAGAGCCACGAAAAAGAAAATCAAACAAGCTGGCAAAAAAAATTGCCTGAACCGATTTTTCTGATTAAGAGGAACAAGCGATTCTTCGGTGACCGAAATCAAATGTTTCATCGTTGTTGCCACTGCATTTTCATCGTGCGGATGTCGCTCCAACATATCCAAAAAATACGCTGTTTCCTCATATTGACTGAGCTTATGACGCAATTCTGGCTCCCGGGTGAGACGCTCCTCCAATGCCGCTCGATCTTTGGGCGAAAGTTCGCCATCTAAATAAAGAAGGAGAAGAGCGTCATTTTCTGGCAATGCTTTGTCAGTAAGGTGCGTTTCGTTTGCGGACATTTGTCAAAGAGACGAGCAAGTCACTTGAGAGATAATTCATAGAAATGTATATTCACCCCAAACACACACTGATTCTATCTGAAAATTTGAGGATTGCAACATTTGATGTTTACAATATACATTTTTAGAGCGATTTAATAATTTATGTACGCCACAATTACAAAAAAATCCAATCCCGAACGCCGTCTGCGGGTGTTGTTTCGGCGAGCCGTCGGCGTAAGTCGGCGGTTTTGTTTCGGCGAGCCGCCAACGTAAGTCGGCGGTTTTGTTGTCCCCGAACACCAGCGGTGTTCAATAATGGTAGAAACGAATTGCCCCCCAACACACACAACTCCGTGAGGAGTTGAATTATGGTCACCGTGATTGAACCCCAAATGGGGTTCTTGTAACGATATTGCTCACGCTTCTACCATTCTGCAACATCTACGATGTTGATGATGTGTAAAAACTATATTATACACAGATGCTTTGTGTACAATAATTAAAATATACTAGTGGTGAATGACATGTAAGAATAGTCAATCTTTCACAAATATGCCGCTCATGGCAACACAAATTTACCATTCAAATGCACGGCTTTCTCGTTCAAATGCACGGCTTTCTGATGCAGCGGCGTTTCCACCGGCGCGCAAAAAAACGCACCCCGAAAGGTGCGTGAGTGCTGCATAAATGCAGTGTCTTTCACAACGAATGTTGTTTACTAAGATAAACAGACGAAATCGCTGCTCGGATATACTGAGATAGAATATACATGCTTTTTGAAATATGTCAATACCTATGAATTGATTTTATTAAAATTTATCTTAGAATGTGATTTATTAGAATGTGATTTAAGATTTCTTTCTTTACTTTGCTCCATGAAAAATATACAGAAAATTTTTCCAAACCACCAACCATAACTACCATGAGATACATTCTCGGTCTTGATCTCGGCGTTCAATCTATTGGCTGGATTATAATTGACATTAAAAACGGCACCATCGTGAAAATGGGGGTTCGCTGCTTCGACAGTGGAACCGGCTCCGAATCAGAAATTGAGCAAGGAAAGGACGAATCTCGGAACATTGCACGTCGTGCCGCAAGATTGACACGCAGAAATCTTCGGCGACGCAAACGACGTGTTCTCAAGACGTTCAACATTCTGCGGAATCACGGACTGCTGCCAATGGGACACGGCATCGAAGACACTCCCGAACAAAGACAAGAACTGATAAACGAGCTTGATAAACAGCTTTCAGAAAAATTTTTGCCGAAAGGTGATTGCATCGCGGCACATCTTTTGCCGTACAAACTCCGCGCAGCTGCACTCGATGAAAAACTGCCACCTTTTGCGTTCGGACGAATAATGCTCCATCTTGCCCAAAGGCGAGGTTTCTTGAGCAATAAAAAAACGCAGGGAAACAATGACGAAGAACAGGGGACGGTAAAACCGGCGATAAATGAACTTGATAAAGCAATGAAAGATGGAAATTTTCGTACTCTCGGCGAATACTTCGCTTCGTTTGACCCGGAGCAGAAACGTATTCGACAGCACTGGACGGGACGAAAAATGTTCACGGATGAGTTCGAAAAAATGTGGAAAGCACAATCTCGATTGAATCCCAAATTAAAATTGACAGACGAATTGAAAAAAAGAATTTATCATGCACTCTTTTTTCAACGACCACTAAAATCACAGGCGCACCTGATAGGAAAATGTCAGCTTGAAAAAAACCAGAGACGCGCTCCAAAAGCATCGAT
>JBOFGF010000179.1:0-4270 GCA_051649005.1 Thermoguttaceae bacterium
GGTTTCGCGTCAAAGAGGGCTGGATTCGTGCCGATGCCATCATTGCTTTTGAAGTGCAGAAAAATTAACGCCGAAATACCGACTAACAACCGCCGACTTACGCCGGCGGCTCGCCAATACAACCGCCGCCAATATGAAAACCGATTGCTTTTTCATTATTTTCGTTTTGTGCATCTGTTGGATTTCACCGACATTGCAGGGACAATCTCTGTTGTCGAATGTTCCTGTTGCACTTGGAGCGACATCACCGCCTCGAAGAGATGCCGCGATTTCCAAACCTGCACCAAAACAGGACATCATACCAAAAGCCATTGAAAAAACGAGTGACTGGCGGTGTCTCCTTTTTGCGGTGGAACAATACGACGAAAAGACGCAAAATCTGCCGCCGCTTCGTGGTTGTTACAATGACATGATCGCCGCAAAAACCGATTGGCTTGGTCGCATCGGAATCGGTGATGATCGCATTGTCTTTTTGAATGATCGAAACACAAAAGTCGCACCGACTCGTGAGCGATTCATGGCACAGCTCGAAAAGCTCTGTAATTCCGCCGCTCCCAGCACGAATCTCGTTGTTGCTGTTTCAAGTCATGGAATTGCCAAGAACGGCAAAAGTTATGTGTGTCCGATTGATGTCGTTTATCGACCAGACCAAGAAGAATGGGATAATCTTATTTCCGTTTCAGATATTCTGGACCGACTCAAGTCGTCGAAAGCCGGTCGGAAACTCCTCATCATTGATGCGTGTCGATCTGTCGGAAAATCGACTGGAAACGAAGATTTTATGAACGAATTTGCAAAGTTGTCCAAAGGAATACTGGCTTCGAGTGGGCAGTCAACATCGGGAATGGCCGTGATTACGAGTTGCAGCTTGTCGCAAGAAGCCCATGAAATGCAGGTAAATGGAGAGCCACGCGGCGTTTTTATGAAGTATTTCATCGAAGGTCTTGCCGGGCCAGCCGATTATTTCGGTCTCATTGATGGCAATATCACGTTGTCAGAAGCCTATTCGTATGCGTTTTCCCAAACGTCGAAATTCGTTTATTTATGTCGTAACAAAAATCAACAAACGCCGGAATTATTCCGCGAAAACGACTTGACATCATTCGTGCTTGCTCCGTCGGAACCTTCTCGAAAGCAACCAAACGAAAGTGACATGCAATTTTTGTTGCGACAAAGTATGGAACTTGCAACTCGTGGGAATCTCGCATTAGCAACCGATGTTTTAACACATATTATTGGACTCGAACCGAACAATCAGATCGCCGTCGCCAGTCGTGCTGGAATGTTTCTTGCCGCCGCCGACTATTCTCGTGCAATGGATGATTGCACTCGACTCGGACGAACGCTCGACTTGTATCTCTGCTTTTCAGACAGCGACACAAAAAAATTTCAAGCGGAAATCAATAAATTGAAAACAATTCAAGAACAAAAAAATTATACACAAAAAAACCGCAAAATATCCATTTTGAATGAGCCGAATGTTGCTGCAAATGTCGGTCTGAAATTAGAACCAGGCCAAAAAGTGTCGATAACACGCATCGAAGGTTCTTGGTTTTACGTTTTCCGCATCGACGACAATGTTGCCCAAAACGGTGTCGGATGGATTCACAAAGACAATTTGACGTGGAATGCTCAGACGGTCGAAAAGTATCGCCCTCAAACGGCAATTTACACTCCAGATGGCGGTGGAAGCAAGATTGGTGGTTTGAATTTCAGGCAGCAGAGTGGAATGGCAGGCGGAGGATCAGGACGAGCGGTCATGCAGCGCACCATCGGAGGAGGCGGCATTTAGACGTTCCGGCGAGTCGGCGGTGTATTTGGCGAGCCGTCGGCGCAAGTCGGCGGTTGTTAGTCGGCGGTTGTTAATCGTCGGAGTATTAACCAATATCATTTTTCAACAATAATGTTACACAAAATTATCATTTCGGTTATTGTGATGTGCGCGGCGATGAATTTCGTTTTTGCGGAAACCAATTCGCAGGGAAAAAAATACGCGATTATCATTGCCGTCTCGCAATACGACGATGAAAAATTTTCGTTGCCGATGACTGCAAACGACGCAGTATCACTGGCAAATACGCTCCATCAGCGCGGCGGCTTTGAAATAATTCCTCTTTTTGAAAGCAGAGAAAAAGGAGTTGGATCGCTTGAAAAAACAATTCCGACAAAGGCGAATATCATCTCCGAATGTCAGCGCGTTTTGGAGAATTGTGTGCCAGGTGACACGGTTTTCCTCTATTTCAGTGGACATGGTATTCCTCATCCGAAAGAACCAAGTAAGACGTATCTTTTACCAAAAGATGTAAGTACGAAACAGATTCCTGAGTCGCTCCTTGAAACTGCGTGGCTTCGAGACCAACTTTCGCGTTGTAAAGCATCCACAAAATTTTTGATGCTGGATGCCTGTCATGCCGGAGGCGAAAAGTCCGCCGAAACGGTGACTGCTGCGGAAACTCTCACTCCCGACATTTCATCGCATGAAATTATTGATGGAGAAATGGAAGGCGTTGTAACTCTCGCAAGTTGTACAAAAAATCAAAAAAGTTACTTCTGGGAAGAAAAAGAAATGTCGCTTTTCAGTTACTGGCTCAACGAAGGACTAAAAGGAAACGCCGACATGAATGGCGACGGTGAAATCTCGTTCAATGAACTCGACGAATATGTGAACAAAAATGTGACACTAACGGCGAAGGAAATAAAAAATGTCAATCAGACACCGATCCGAATCATTCGCAGTGACGTTTCTGGAGTGCCGGTCGTCATGAAACCAAGAGCCGTTTCGCTCGATTTGCTTCTTGATGATCTTGCCGAGCAAATTACCGCCGCGATGCGAATTCACAATGTTAAGCGGACTGGAGTGCTTGAATTTACCACCGAGAGCGGGGAGCGAACACTCGACCGAACAAAATATGGAACATTGGCCGCTTACTGTGCCGAACAACTGGAAGAACGCATCAAATATCGACTTCCTCGCCGTGATGGTTTCAAAATCGTTGCACGCGAAGCCATCGAAAAGGCACTGAAGGACAAAGGAATCGGATCGGATGATTTACTGGCAAATACAATTTCCGAAGCGAAAATTACATTCGGGGACAAGCCGATGGAATCTTATGTTGTTGGAACGATTGAAAGTCAGCATGGTGCGCAAGTTCGGTTCCGTTGTAGTCTCGTGTCGGTCGATAACATTGAAAAGCTAAATACGCCGCGTGGAACCGCCATTCTATCCGAAAGCGAATGGGCAATGCTCGGACGAAATGCAGCTATTCCACCGGAAGTCCCGCAGGAATTGCTCGAAGAAGAGCCGATCTCCGTTGTTCAGGCAAATATAAATGTCACAAATCCGGTGGACTATTTGCCGTCCCCGCAAAATCCGAGGGCAGATTACAAACCACCGGTGACCGAGTCACTGAAGCCGATCCGTGTTGCCAGAGTGGCATGGATCGACACAATGGCTCAGAAAACGCCGAATCCGCTCACTATTTCCAAACGTCCCATTGATGCCGGAATAGAAATCAAAAACGCCAATGGAACTTTTACCAAAAAATCTTTGGTTTTTAAGGAAAATGACGCTTTTGTCCCGCTCCAACAGGGGGATGTTTATAGAATATTCGTCCGAAACAACGAGAAAAACACGATTGCTGCGCGGATTCTCGTGGACGGACTGAACACACTTCCTCAAAAACTGGAGCGGGTCATCGACAAATTCCAGGCGATTGAAGAATTAGATGACACGCCAAAACCACCGACGGCTGAACCACCGGTTGAACCACCGGCTGAACTGACGGGCACGTCGGAAATCGTCATCGAAGAAGTGGAGGAAATGGCACCGCGTGTCAATTTGGAGACGGCGAGATTCTGGTTACTTCCGCCGCAGACGAATTGCAACATTCCAGGTTTCTTTGAGAAGGTCGGCTCCAATGCGATTGGGCGTGAATTTCGTGTTACTGAGGCTCCGAATGCTTTGGCGACGCAGAAGGATTTTACGGATCAGATCGGAATTATCACGATTGCATATTATTCGACGAAAGCCATTGATCCGGCGACTCGTGGGAGGCGAAAGCCTGGTTCGTTTGGCACGGAGGCGGGAGAAATGTTCCGTGCAAACGTGCGAGTTCGAAACGACTTGGAGATTGACGAATTGCTTGGCGTGATTCAAATTAGATATGGCGAGTAAAGGCGAGCGGTGCATTTGGCGGCGGTGCATTAGGCGGCGGTGCATTAGGCGAGCGGTGCATTTGGCGAGCCGCCAGCGTAAGTCGGCGGTTGTTTG
>JBOFGF010000180.1:0-13205 GCA_051649005.1 Thermoguttaceae bacterium
CTGCCGTGGTAGATGTGTTGCCGGCGGAGCCAGTTGAAATCAAACCGCATCCAGATGGAATCGAACTGGGGCGACTGGCGCAAATGATTCATGACACGCCCGCTTCAACAATGAAGCAATTTTTGACCGAATCATTCTCGAAAGTGGGGGGAGTAGTTGCTCGGCATTTATGCGAAGCTGCCAAAATTGATTTGCGTTATAAACCGGCAAAAATGCAGCGTCCTGATGTGGAGGCCCTTTTCCAAGCGATTCAAGACACTCAAATTCCTCCTCCTTCGACCGACTGCATCTCTCCAATCGGCGAAGATTATTTATTGAAAGGATTGCACCAAGTTGTGCCCGGGCAATTTTTTGCCACAGCAACACGTCCGCCGTCTGTTTATCGCGGCAATCCGTTTCAAGTTGAAGTAGGACTCGCTTTTGGAGGCGCGGCGGCATCTCACCGAGTGAGTCTCGAAACTCTGGAAGAACTTTTGAACGAAAGTGATGCACGCACGGTCCGGCAATTTTTAACATCCACTTTTGACGGACTCAGAGCGGATTTTGCCGACAAAATCATCAAATCGGCTCGACTCCGACCGCGTGTTTCGCTGAAAAACATTGACCGCAAAGAAATGGTCCGGCTCCATGAATCGCTCCAGTCGATCAATTTGTCAGAGGGGCAGTCGATGAATGTTTATAGATATGCAAATCGTGTCCCGCTCCAATTTCAGGCCGGCGCGTGTCTGATTACACAAACGGTGATGGGACTGAATTGGCGTATTTACGGACTAAATCAGGCGAGGAATCAGTTGCCGCGCGGCCCTGTCACTATAATCGTCCATTTGGCGAGTGTTTGGGTTCCATTTACCAGTGAAAGTAAAGAAGCGATTGCTGCATATCCCGAAATCCAAAAGGAACTTCGACTCGGACTCCAATCGGTTGGACGCAAACTCGGCATGTTTTTGAAACGAAAAGAACGAGTGAAACAGGAAGGCGAACGACGCAGTGTATTTTTGCGTTATTTGGGAGAGGTGGCAACTGCGGTTTCAAGTGTCAATGGAGGAGACCGAGAAAAAATTTACAACAAACTCATTGAACTTGCGAAGCACAAAACGGCAACTGCGGATGTCATTCTCGGCGAAGACGGCAAAGCCATCGTCGAAGATGAAACTAATTTTGGTGACAACGTGATTATCGTTGATGATGTTTAATTGAAGCAGCAAAGAATTCAAACAACTCACATCCTTTTTACTCCTTTTTAATGACAGTGTGCCCGCGGGGCGGAGTGGTTCGTATACAAAAACATGCTGAAACACACATCTGTTTTTTAGACAGTCCATATTTGTTGCCGTTTTAATAGACAAATTTCATTTATTTTTTTTGATGGAGTCGAATTTCCCTAAATCGTCCCCCGAAACTATTTGGTCGCAGCGAGCTCCAGAAGAAGTCGAGATGCGAAAGGAAATTCGTGCGCAGATTTATGCCATGAAACGTCCCGCCGGACGAATCACTCGCCATCAACTCGAAGAAATAGCTCGTTCTATTTGTGACATTCCAGAGTATTTGGCATGGACAATGGTCTTGCTTGGAAGTCATTTTTGGCAAGAACAGATTCGATTTGTCCCATTTAAGCGGAGAATTTTGCTCCTTCCACACTGCATGAAAAATGCTGCTGATTGTCGCGCAGTGTTCGATGCAGCTGGACTTCACTGCGCCCAGTGCGGAAAATGCCATCTCGGTTCGCTTAAAAAGAGAGCAGAATCGCTCGGTTATCTCGTCATTATTGCAGAGGGTTCGCCAATTGTTATGCAGTGGATTTTGAGCGGAAAAGCAGATGCCATTCTTGGAGTTGGTTGTCTGAAATCACTCGTACTGGCATTCGACAAATTGCAGTTGGCGGGGATTCCAGCCGCCGCTGTTCCACTTCATGCGGAATTGTGCCGCGATTCCAGCACAGATATTGACTGGATTCTCGAAATGATTGAAACTCCGTATGAGCCAAAAAATACCAGTCAATTTAATGCAAACGAATCAAACGATGCTGATGCAAGTCCATCCCAATCAAGCTGGATTCATCTGCTGCGTGGTGCGGCACAATTGTTTGATATTCCCCTCACTGATTCATCAATCACGACATCGTCAACAACGACATCAACGACGACATCAACTCGAAAATCTTTCACAAAAAAGGAGGGGGATTTAAGTGAAACATCGCCTCATTTGCGAGGAAAGACAGGCGATAGTTTTCTGGCTGATGGGCCGCTTTTTCAAACGGCGAAACTGGGAGCCGATTTTTTAGTATTCGGCGGAAAGTATTATCGTCCATTCATCACACTGGCGGTTTATGATGCTTTGACTGGCGGACATGGCACGACAGAATCCGGCGCAGATGTGGTGCGAGCGTTTCCTGAATGGGTCAAAGAGACGGCAAAATCGGTCGAAATTTTTCACAAAGCATCATTGATCCATGATGACATTGAAGACGACGATTCGTTCAGATATGGACATCCGACTCTCCATCGCACTCACGGCATTCCTGTCGCCATTAATGTCGGCGATTATCTGCTCGGACTCGGTTATCAACACATTGCTCAATTAAGGCACATGTTTCCTCACTCTCTGGATGGGGGAGCCGACAGAATTGTTGTCGAAATGCTCGCCATTTTGAGCAATGCACATGTTCGACTTAGTGAAGGACAAGGTGCTGAAATGGCATGGAATGCCGCGATGACAGAACCGACTCCAATCGACATTTTGAAAGTGTATGTTCTCAAAACGGCTCCCGCATTTGAAGCCGCTCTGCAATTGGGCGTTCTGCTGGCAGTCGTCGCTGGTTCGATCACATATCAAGATCAAGAAATTTTGCGAGAACCAATTACACGATTTTCACGCCATTTGGGAGTTGCTTTTCAGATAAAAAACGATTTGAATGACTGGTCGCCCGACCAACGAAATAAACAAATCGTCGGAGGTGATGTAATTAGAAATCGCCGCACATTACTGCGTGCATTATCGGCATCGAAGCCGGTTCTAGGAATGTCAGTTGATGTTGTTTTCGACCATTTTTTTGAATCAGGTGTTTTTCAAAAAGCAGAGGCACTGATCGAAAAATATGCCGCCAAAGCGAGAGAAATTGCGACACAAATCGAACCGGCCTCTCTGCGAAATTTACTCGATCATTTCATCGAAAGTATCGCATCGAAGTAAAAAATTTTTACTTTCATTTTTTACAGTTTTATCAAATGCAACAGAATTCTCTTCCAATAATTTCTCACGATTTCCAAATTCGCGTTCGTTACAAAGATACGGATCAAATGGGAGTTTTGTATCACGGCAACTATTTTACACTTTTTGAAGTCGGTCGCACGGAATTGTTGCGATCTTTTGGATATACTTATAAAGAAGTCGAAGCATCAGGCATTTTCGGTGTCGTTGTAAAAGCATCATGTTCCTATTTCAAACCGGCAAAATATGATGATTTATTGACGATTCGTACTACTGTCAAATCAATGACACGAGTCAAAATCGAGTATCAACATTTGGTTTTGCGCGACAATGAACTTTTAGCAGAAGGAGGCATCACATTGGCGTTTATCGACAAAAATGGCCAAGTACAACGAATTCCTGACACAATGAAAGTCATGTGATTTACGACGAGCCAGGGACGACGCGTACTCACAAAGTCCCTGGATATGTCTATATTTTATTTCAGTCTACTCCATCGAAAGTTTGTTTTGAAAGACGCATTTCGTTTATTGAGAAATTGCAGAATTGTCTGAGCCAAGTTTGTTTCTTTGCTGCCGAGGACTTCTTGGATGCTCATTGTAACATTTTTTTCATCGACAACTTTTCGTGTTGGATATGTCAAAAGAGGAAACAGTGCTTTTTTCTCCTCCTTATCAATATCCTTATCGAGAATAGCTGTTTTGATTTGTTGTGCAATTCCCATTGACATCGCATCTCCTTCTGGAATTGCGAAAAGGATGCTGAGATTGTCTTGCAAACGTTTATTTGTGAAAAGTTTTGCCGTTTCTGCTTTCGAGTCCACATCCATTGGAGCAATGAGGACAAGTGTTCTCGTATAATGCGGACTCTCTTTGTCCTTCCAATCCTGCATCATTTGATACGCCGCCAGTGCCGCTCCCCGATCCACACCGATAATCACAAGTCGATTCAGATTGATATATCCTTCTTCGTGAACTCGCTCCAATGTCTTTCTAAACAGTGGCAGGTCTGCATTCAACATTGCCATGTAATCACTCGGCTGAAAATCTTCTGCGAGATAATCGACAAGTTTCGGGACAATTGGCTTATTACCAAGTTGTTGCTGCATTTGATTTTGCGCGGCGACAAACAATGCCGGATTGTTTGCTGCGTTGTTCATTGCCGCCAAATAAGCAGGCGGAAAAACTTCGAGACGTTTTGTGCTTCGACCATGTCCACGCAAATCAGGTGCCAAAACGGCATATCCATTATTCGTCAATACATCAATCAGTGGTAAAAAATCTTGGCTGCTTCCATTTGTGCCGTGTAAAAGCAGGACAGGAATTGTCTCCTTGTCGGAATTTCCGTAATAATAAGTTGCCGCCATATTGACCGGATTTGGTTCATAGGTGCAAAACCTATTTCCATCAAGAGATTTTGAGAGTCCTTTCATGGGAGGCTCTTTTTTCACATTAGTACTGGCGGGACGTTTTACTGGGGCTTCTTCTTGGCCGCGGACACCAACAAGAATCACGCAAAAACAAACATAAATACAGAGAGAAATACAAAAACGGATAAAAAATGGCATCGGTTCATAATATGTTAAATGAGGAACTATGTTTAATCGGTTTTTGGAGAAACCGGTTTTTTCAAACCATCATGGATCAATGACTCGAAATGTCTAAATTGTTTTTGTAAGTCGGAGCTGCCAAGAAGAGCAGTTCCGGTCACAAACAAATTGGCTCCTGCTTGCTGGCATGAAACAATGGTCGATTCACCGATTCCACCATCGACAGAAATCAAGGTCGTCGAAGAAGCAACATTTCGGATTCGTCGCAGTTTATCTAGTGCCACTGGATTGAATGATTGACCACCAAATCCCGGCATCACACTCATTGTCAGAATAAGATCGCAGTCGTCCACGAATGGCAAAACATCCTCCACTGAAGTAGGAGGATTCGAAGCGAGCCCCGGAATTGCGCCGAGCTTTCGAATTGTGTCGAAAAGTGGGCGTGGGTCCGCCGCAACTTCAATATGAATTGTTAAAAAATCGGCTCCTGCTTTCCGAAATTGTTGCAGATAGTCCGCCGGTTTTGCGAGCATCAAATGAACATCGAGGGGCAAGTCCGTCAATCTGCGAACTGCTTCGACGACAGGAATCCCAAAACTCAAGTTTGGAACAAAATGACCATCCATGATATCCAGATGCAGAATCTGCGCTCCGACTTCTTCGAGTCGCCGAATGTCATTTGCTAAGTTTCCGAAATCCGCCGCCAACAGAGACGGATTCATTTGAGGAAGCGTCGCCAAGAAAGTATCAATTGTGAAATGAGACATCGCTCAAAAAACAGGGAAAGCACAGGGAAATCACAGGGAATGCACACAATGTAAATGAATCGTTTAACTCAGTATGCCACAAATGCCGCCTCTGTTCAAGTGGGGTATTCTGATTCCGCTGAAAAGTCGTAAATTTGATATTGACATTTTCACAGGTAAATGGAAAATACTAAAAATTTGAGAGGGGCTATTAAAAATGGAATTTTTGTGCTATTATGAAGGACGATAATTAAGAATGGGGGATTTGACCTATTGTTTCATTCCCTGTTTCGCCTTCAAACGGTGCTCTTATACTGTCGTCTTTTGTCGTCCTTCGCAAAAACTTTTTGGTTTCATGCCGATACTTTTTCATTTTGGAGTTTGAACCGATGTCTCCGATTGCACAGCGCGTCATTGACCGTCTCGATTTACTGCGTCAAAGTTGGTGGGTGTTCACCTTTCTGAGTTCGGCTATTTGGGCGATGAGTGTTTCGCTCTCGCTATTTTTGCTTTTCGTCTTGACAGATGTCTTTTTTCGACTTCCGCAGGCACTTCTGGCAGTCGGATTCGGACTCTGGTTTTTGACGACAATCGCTCTAATTTTTTTCGTAATTCGTCGGGTTCTTTTGAGTCAGCGTTCATTGGAGGGGACGGCCAGATGTGTTGAATCGGGATATCCTGAGTTGGAAAGCCATTTGATAAATTTGGTTCAATTATCGCAGGACACCTCAAATGTGGACCGAGGATTTTGCAGGGCAGCTGTTGATCAAGCCGCGCAGCGACTGGGTGATTTTCCCTTTGAACAGACGGCGAAAAAACAGACGCGATTTCGTCGATTTCTTTATTCGCTTCAAACGCCGCAGGACCTAATTGAAGCATGTGTCGTCCTTCTTTTCTTGGGAGTTATTGCCATTCTTGGAAGCTCATTGTTTCCGACTTGGACATCTGCCGCAAGTCGATTTACGAAGCCCTGGGACTTTGTTCCAACTGTTGGAACCGTGAAAATTGATGTTCAGCCAGGAAATACCGAAATTCTCATTGGTTCGCCACTAACAATCACAGCACTGACGGATGAACCTGTTACAAAAACGCCTTTCACCGCCAAACTTTTTGTCCGATTTGAAGGAAGCTCGCAAGAAGAAGTATATCTGATGTTTGCCGAGACCACTGATTTGGCCAAATTTGATTCAAAAGCAATTACTGATGAAAAAAGTCCTCCCGTCAAAACGGATGAGTCGCAAAAGGCCGACGAATCGGATAAATCCGTGTCAATAAAAACAGACCCCGCAAAAAAAGGAAGTGAAAACGAACTTCCCAAAACATCGGAAGTTGATGAACGTATTGAGCGGCAATACACGGCGACGATTCCTGTTGTCGGAAAAGAGGCGATTTATCGAGTCGAAGTTGGCGATTCACAAAGTGCCAGATACATGGTTCGTGTTATTGAAAAACCAGCCGTTTCCGATGTGGAAGTAACGTATTCATATCCACAATACATGAAACGTCCCAGTCAAACAATCACGATGAAAACGCCAGATTTGGCCGCGCCGCAGTATACTTCGGCGGAGCTTCGTGTTCATTCGACCATTCCAGTGACATCGGGCCGACTCGAATGGGACGGCGGACGAGCGACTGGCGAAGTTCAAGAAGATGGTCGAATCATTGCCGCCAAAATTGATTTGACGAGAACAATGGCTTTTCGTATTCATCTTCAGAAAGATTCGCTGGAAGATCCAAATCCACGATTAAATCAAGTGCGAGTCGAACCAGACAAAGCACCTTCGGTCGAAATGCTGCGTCCCAGCTCCGATGTAACTGCCGGAATTGGACAATCAATTCCGATTGCCGTCAAATTGACGGATGATTTCGGTATTTCGTCGGCATGGATCGAAGCAAAAATAAAAAAAACTGGGGCCGATGAATTAGGACAAACAAGTTCAGGAGATTCAAATGGGGCAAATTCAGAGCGTTCAGTGGAAAAAGATGTGACTAAAATTTTCCGGTGGCCGATTGATTCATCGAATAATCAAGCAGGGCAAACACAGATGGAATTGGAACACGTTTTGCCAATCAGCGAAGATTTGGTCAAACCCGGTCAGTCTGTGATGATTCGTGTCGTCGCCCAAGACAATCGAGTTTATACAAATCCGAGTTGGGGAATCGACCTGAAACCACAAGAAACCGCGGGGTCTTGGAGAATAATCCGCACAATCAGCAAAGATGATGCTGTTAAAGATGCCTCGGCACAACTCACTTCACTCCGCGACTCACTCAGAAAATTGATGGAAAAACAGATTCGAAATCAGGTGCGCACTGCATCTATTCCGAGCAAACAGACAATTGATGAATGTGCTGGAATCGCCGCCGAAGATCGAACGATTCAAATCGAACTTCAGAAAGAGGCAATTCGCATCGTTAAAAGTATCACCAATGATGCTCGAACGGAAGACATGATTATCAAACGTGATCTTAATAAATTGGCGTTTGGTTTCATGACAAAAGCCATCGAAGAAACAGACGCATTAATTAAAATTACCACAATTCCCGATTTCGAGGAACCTGTCAAATCACTAAATGAATTGCAGGGGAAAATTGTTGCCGAACTCCGAAGAATGACGGGAATGGCACGATCCGCCGAGATGAAAGCTCTCAATGAAATGGGATTTCGATCCGAAGATGATTTGCCAGACGATGTTCGCAAAAAAATGTCCGCACTCAAACAGAGTCTCGACGAAGCTCTCGAAGCACAAAGAAAAGTGGTCGAAGCCGCCAAAAATTTGAATAAAGAAAATGTCGAAGATTTTAGTGACGAAGAAGACCAACTTGTCAAGCAATTGCAGGCCGCCGAAGATGCGTGGGAAAAATTTACTAACGAACTCAATTCCGATTTGAGTAAATTGCCATTCCAAGATTTTGCGAATCCTTCACTCCTGCAAGAAATGGTCGAAATTCAGACTGAAATTGCCAAAAAGAATGGAGATGCTGGTGATTTGGAAAAATGTGCCGATATTGCTGTTCCACTGGAGCAGCTTGGAACAGAAATGGCCGAAGAAGTCAAAACCAATATGGAAAAATGGCTCCCAGACACAGCAGATCGAGAACGATGGTCACAAGAAGAAACGGTCAATGACGACGAAAAAGAGGCACCAATGACGGAATTGCCGCTCGAACTCGAAGATTTGATCGGAGAATTGATGGAGGAAGAAGAAGACCTATTTGAAGAAATGGAAGATGTTACTTCCAGCATGATTGATTCGCTCGATGCAGGAGCCGGATGGGATGCGGCAGATGGCCCCATTTCCAATAATTCCGCAAAAGGTGTCACTGGAAACCGACTTCCAAACACGAATGAAATTGCTGGCCGATCAGGAGAAGGACGCAGTGGAAAAGCGGGCGGCGAATTTGTCGGCGAAGAAGCAGTCGGAAAAGGGGGACGAAATACGCCGACTCGTTTGACACCCGATCCGTATGTGAAAGGACAAATTAAAGATCACAGCCGAGATGCTGTTGGTGGTGCGACCGGCGGCGGAAAAATCGGAGGAGAAACCGGCGAAGGTCTCGAAGGCCCACAAGCTCGAAATCGCGGAGAACGAGAACGAAATCGCCTCCCCGGAAAACAGGCCGATTTGCGAAATCGCGCAGAAGGTGTTGATCTAAATCACATGAACGTGAAAGGATATCACTCTGTCGAACTTGAAAAAATGCAGGAAATTATGTCTCAGGTCGAAATTGATTTGCGTGGTGGACGATATCAAAATGCACCGCGACAACGACAAATTTTGCTCGATACTGCCGAAGATGCCAAACGACATATTGGTGGTCGTTATATTGTCAAAGAAGATCAGACTGCCAATATTTCCACCAACATTCAGGAGCAACTCATTTCCGGTTCGGACGATCCATCTCCCGCAGGATGGGAATCGGTCAACAAAGATTATTTTCGTCGGCTCCAAGAAGGTTCAGTGGAGAAATAAATCATGGCACCGCTCCCCACTGATCCTCTCCGTGCTCCTGTTACTTTTCTCAGAGGAGTCGGGCCGGAGCGGGCTGAATTGCTCCATCGACTCGGGATTCACTGGGCATTTGAGCTTCTTTTTTATTTTCCGCGCGATTATCAGGACATGACAGATCGACGCTCTGTTGATAAACTGGAAGAAGGAAAAAAAATTCAGACAATTTCTGGCGTGATTGAAGAGTGGTCGTCCCGTGAAACTCGAAATGGAAAAATGCTCACTCTCGTTGTCGATGGGAGCAGGCCCGATGGAGGGGGCGGATATGTCAAAGCACTCTGGTTCAATATGCCATATATCCAATATGAATTTGCGAAAGGACGACGGCTCCTTTTGACGGGAAAGCCGAAATTCGATTATCCTTTTTGGATTATGTCGCATCCGACCATCACTTATTTGATGGATGAGGAAGACGAAGGGAATTTCCCTCCATTCCTTCCAATTTATCCACTCACAGATGGTCTCAAACAACATAATTTGCGGCGTATTTTGCGCGAACTTGTCACAACACACGCCCCGTTTCTCGAAGAAGTTTTTCCTTCAGAATTTTTGAAACAAAATCGGCTCCTCCCAATTTCCAAAGCTATTGCCGCGATTCATTTTCCAAAAAGCCAAGAAGAACTTTCGGAGGCCAGACGACGCTTCATTTATCAGGAATTTTTCGTTCTGCAACTCGGTTTAGCAATCCGGCGGCTGCAACATCAAACCCACTTCAAATCGACCCCAATTGAGGGAGATGCGACAATCAATGCACGCATTCGCAGTCGATTCCCTTTTGTTTTGACAAAGGGACAGGAGCAGGCAATTTCTGATATTTGCGCCGACATGCGCCGTCCGATTCCGATGAATCGTCTTTTGCAGGGCGATGTGGGGAGCGGCAAAACGGTGGTCGCCTTGTATGCGATGCTTCTTTGTGTCGCACGCGGTCATCAGGCGGTTTTCATGGCACCAACTGAAATTCTTGCACGACAACATCTTCGCACTTTCCAACGTCTCTTGGAAGGCTCTCAGGTCCATATTGCCCCAGTTTTCGGTGGTCAAAAAGCGAACGAACGTGCTTCAATTTTTCAGGCAATTTCGACGGGAGATGCCAAAATTATTGTCGGCACACAGGCAATCATTCACAATGATATTCCGTTTCATAAACTCGGTCTGGTCGTTATTGATGAACAACATAAATTCGGAGTCATGCAGAGGGCTGCTTTGAAATCGAGTGACCGGTTTGATCCTCATTATCTTGTTATGACAGCCACGCCGATTCCACGAAGTGTCACGATGACACTATTCGGAGACCTCGATTTGTCAGTCATGCACGAACTCCCGCCGGGCCGACAAAAAGTGAAGACATATTTGGCAGATTCGGAGCAGCGCACACAGTGGTGGGACTTTGTTGCACGAAAAATCCGCCAAGAAAAGTGGCAGGGATATGTCGTCGTTCCACTTGTTGAAGAATCGGATAATTTCGATGCAAAAAGTCTTCAGGAAGTTCACGCACATCTTTCGACTGGGCCGCTTCGAGATTTTCGGCTCGGCACTTTGCATGGACGCATGTCTTCGGATGAAAAAGAACGTGTCATGTTTGATTTTCGCACCGGAGCAATTGATGTGTTGATTGCCACCACTGTAATTGAAGTCGGTGTTGATGTTCCAAATGCAAATCTTCTCACTATCGAAAATGGTGAACGATTCGGACTTTCGCAGTTACATCAATTGCGAGGACGAATTGGACGCGGCAAAAATCCGGGGTTTTGCACCGTTTTTTATCAAGCAGATGCCACAAAAGAAGATACACAAAAGCGTCTGAAAGCATTTGCGGGAACCACAAACGGATTCAAACTTGCAGAGAAAGACCTCAGTTTGCGCGGAAGTGGCGATCTGTTTGGGACGCAGCAACATGGAATGCCGCCGTTTCGTATTGCCGATATTGTGCGAGATGTCGAAATACTAAATGAAGCAAGAAAAAATGCTTCCGAAATGGTGCAAATTGATCCTGGTTTGGCACTGGACGAACACGCCAAATTACGTCGTCAAATGCTCGCCAGATATGGACATGTCCTCGATCTCGGAGATGTAGGATGATCTATACTGAAAACGGCACAAAATTGGATGTCTGGCCAGCTTTCCAAACTGCCAAAAAGTTTTCGATTTTGATGCAATTGATGAAATAAAAGCCGGAAAGGAGCGACCAACGGGAGCGCATTGACGGTTTGTACAACAGATCAGACTGGTAAAAGGTTTTCGATTTTGATCCAATTGATGAAAGTATTATCAAGAAATTTTTCACGAGAGACATAAATGAAAATCGTTTTGTTTATCAATACTGGGAATTACATTCGCGGTGCTGGTGGAATGGAAAAAGTTTGCAGTGAATTGGCAAACGCCCTGTCATCACGCGAACACTCGGTCACTATTGTGTGCAATGATCCAGAGTCGCAGTCTCCCTTTTTTCCACTCGATTCCAGCGTCGAATTAGTAAATATAAATGAAACAGGGCATCGGTGGAAAGCACCGCATCTTCTTCGTGTTGCTCGAGAGATAACTCACCAGTTACGAAAAATACCAATAATCAATCAGTTGCCAAATGTTGCCGAACAGTGGAAAGTCAAACAGGTTCACGCAAAATTTTGCGAAATGCTCGACAAGATCAAACCCGATGTCGTCATTCCTTTTAATTTTCTCGATGTCGCTTATTTTACGAAACAAAATGAGACACCGCCGTTTCCGATCATCGTGATGCAACATTTCCAGCCAGAACAAGGTTTGCTCGAATTGCATCAGCGACACACAGCGGCAAATCTATTAAAAAAAATTGCTTGTATTCAACTTCTTCTGCCAAGTTATGCAGAACGAGTACGAAAATTTTTTCCCGTTAAAACGACGGTCATCCCTAATTTTGTGCCGCCAATTGCCGACACCGACATTGTGGATTTGACTATTGTAAAACCGATTTATCGTATCTGTTCGATAGGAAGACTCGACAAAAATCAAAAGCGTCCTCATCTGCTCATTTCTGCTTTTTCGTTGCTGGCAAAAGAGTTTCCTAATTGGCAGGTCGATCTCTTTGGAGATGTCTACACGAAAAATTACAAAAAACGGCTCGAAAAACAGATATGCAATAACAAACTTGATGAGCGTGTATTTTTGTGTGGACAAACTTCTCGTCCGATGGAAGTTCTTAAAAATAGTGATATTTTTGCGTTTCCTTCGAGATTTGAAGGATTTCCACTTGCTCTCACTGAAGCCATGTCTGTCGGACTGCCGTGTGTCGGGTTTCGCAGTTGTCCGGCAGTGAACGAGTTGATCGTCGATGGGGAAAATGGATTTTTGGCCGACGACACAGCGGCAGATTTTGCTGCAAAGCTAAAATTATTGATGCAGAATATCGAGTCGAGATCAAAAATGGGAAAAGCCGGACACGAAATGATGAAACAATACACACCTGAAATTATTTGGGATCAGTGGGAAAAACTGATTATTGAGACGATCCAAAATTGGATGTTTGTCGAGCATTCATAGAAAGCTGTTGAATAATGCCATGAAAGGGCAAGATAAATCGGTGCGGATTTTGTTGCGTTATTTCATGGCAATCGAATTTTTGCAGTATTTATGGAAAATCATGTAAAAAGCACTTTGCGAACTGCTTTTACTTTTGTCATAATTCGGTGGAACAATTCTGGAGTAATCGACTGAGCA
>JBOFGF010000181.1:0-2093 GCA_051649005.1 Thermoguttaceae bacterium
TGTGTCCGAGACGTTTGGTTTGTTCTGCTGCACCCAGTCTTTGAGCGTTTCAGGCTTGGGGAGCGGAATCGGTGTCGGGCTGGGCGAAGGGTTCGGAACGGTTCCGCCGTAATCGCAAAAGTGGAGCAGAATTTTTGCCTCCCCGTTTTCAACGATTGCCGCAATAATCGTGTATCTGGCGGCAATGTTTGACGCGAAGCAGATTGAGTTTTTTCCGCTGTCAACGTAAAAAGTGGACTGCGGAATGATCGCCCAATCCGCCTTTGTCGTGGCATCGTTGAGCCGGAAGACGCAGAGTTCGCCGATGTTTGCAGCAAGTGGGCCGTCGATAAATTCGGCGGACTTGGCGGGTGATGCCAGTGTCCAATTTGGTTTTTCAACTCGCACCTCCTCACTTTCACGCTGGAAACGAAAGGGTTTTAACTTATGGTTCTCCCATTCCAGAAAAAACTTGCCCGCCAAAAAACTTGTGCCGAACACAATCACCCAAATTGGCAGCCAATATGTCAGAAATTCTTTTGTTTTTTTGTCCATTTTATTCTCATGTTGTTGAAGTTTTCTTGAAAACGGTAGCAGCCCAACGAGGCTGCGGTCAATCCGCACGCTTGCTCTTGAAAAGTTGAAGGATTTGAATCAGAAGCCCGATGGCCGCGATGATCAACGCCGGATTTTCGGTGTCGATGTCGTCGAGAATCGTAATTGTCGAAGCGAGTACATCTTCCGATGCGACCGAATCATCACCGGTAATCAGATACCCGCGCGAATCGCTTGCAATGACAATCAGCGAGTAAATGGCGGTCCATGATTTTTCGCTGTCGACAATGCGCAGTGCCGCCCACGCGATTTTGTCGTCAATGACCGTTTCCGTTAATGCTGCCAAAACGCTCAAATCCAACAGTGCCGGACGGAGCCATGCGCGGATTTTCTCGCCGTCGTCCAGTCCCGGCCATGTCGCGGCGTAATTTGTGACTTTCAGTGCGATACCGGAAAGCTGCCACATCCCTTTGATGCGGGCAAAAAAGTTAAAAATCGTTTTCATTGTTTCTCCAATTGTTTGGTGTGAATTCGTTTGAAATTACGGCAGTTAGAAAGTTGCCAACAGCCGGTGCCATAAGTGTCGAGTACCTCGAAAATAAATTTACCGACTTCAATGCGGTCGCCGACTTGCGGTGTCACATCGAATTCGCAAACCGGAATCAGCACGTCGAAGTGCCGGGCATCGACCGAAAGCGATGCCTCGTTTTCCGTTTTTGCAGTGTTTTTTCCGACGATGACGCGGACTTTGTATTCATTTTCGTTACTGAAATACAACGCATCCTCGCCGGAAATCGTCTGCAAAACGGTCGCCAGCAAATCCAGTGATTTTGATAGATGCTGCATGATGTGTCTCCTATTGCAAACGGACGCGAACCGCCGGATCGTTCGCGGCAGCCGCTTCGACTGCGATGCCGAGCTTGACGATATTCGCTCCGGTTGCCTTGACCGCCAGTTTGTTTTCCTTGTCCCAGTTGACGGTGTCGCCCAGCGCGAAAATATCCGCCGGTTTTTTCTCCACGTCAAAAACGCCTTCCACCGCCAGTGCGCCGAGCGAGCCAGCCGCGATGTCGTTGTTCGCAATGCCGACGATGCCGCCCTCAGCAACAATGTCCCCAGCCGTCACGTTGGTGGCTGGTACGTAATCAATCGTAAGTCCTCTGTGCCGAAAAATTGCCTTCATAAAATTTCTCCCAAGTTATTGTTGTTTAAGTGTTTGCGCTAAAAATGGCGGAAAAGGCATGATTTGCACTCGAAACCATGCTTTTTCGTTGAAATTCAAGGCCAAAAAAGCCCCTTTTTGGAGTTTCGCGGCTTGTCAAAACTCACGAAACCACTTGTTTTCCAGTGCCTGCGAGATTTGCGCCGGTCGCTGACGCTTCCCGCTCTGTTGTTGCCGTTTTCGACTATTCGCCGGTCACTTTGAGCATCCCGCGATGGTCTTGCTCTTTGACACCGAAGTCGATGTAACCGCGAAACTGGATGCCGAGTTTGTCGAAGTCCGCATCGGCACGTTCAATCGTCGGTCGGTCAACGCCGCCCAAAAACGCGACCTCAAG